>JAHENO010000256.1 GCA_018609945.1 Haloarculaceae archaeon
ACTGACCGACATTCATCAAATTCGCATCAATAATTCCAGCAATTTGGGTGGTCTTGATCCAAGATTCGGGGAAAATTGAGTTCAGCAACCGGATCTTGATCGTTATATCTGTTATGTTATGAAAAAGCTGCCAAGCGGAGCTTGACAAAGCACTAGGCAGTTAATTACCGTTTCGGGGACGCGGGCGTTTCGAACCTTTGGCAATGGGAGTAGCGTGACGGTGAGTGCGGTGATGGACGTTCCTACAGCACAACCACAACAGCCACTACCACGAGTAAGGTCGCGGGTTTGGCTGTCTCCGAGAGTGGATCGTCAACGTGGACGTGGGTGTAGATGGCGCCGAGCATCGTCACACCGAGCACCGCGCCGCCGATTGCGGTCGCGACCGGGACGACCAGGCCGCCCACGAGAACGAGCGCCCCGGTGACCTCGACGAGACCGGTTACCAGGCGGAACCACTGCGGATAGCCCCACCGCTCGAAGTTCTCGACCATCTCGTCGACGCCGACGAGTTTGACCGCGCCGCTGACCGCGAACACGAGACCGAGAAGCCCCTGGAGTCCGTCTCCGACGAGCGCGAGTTGAGAATTACCGGCACCGATGGTGCCGAGCGTGCTGTCCACCATGAGTGCAACCGCGTCGAGTGGAACACCCATGTGTCCGACCACGGGGCTGACTGCGGTGAACTGACTGCCGAGTATATTGGGTGATTTATAAAGGAAGGCTCGCCGGCAACTTCTGTAACCCATCCTGTCGAGACGCCGTGTCGCTACAGAGTGCCGGGAAATCGGGAGCGGACACGGACAGCCAGTCGCTACGCTCGGCGTGCCCGGCGCCACGCGTCGACATCCGCCGCGAGTTCGTCGAGGAGGACCAGCGTGGGTGGCATGACCAGCAGGACACCCACGAGCGTGAAGAAAATCACGCCAAGGGTGAGGAACCCGAAGTCCGAGACGATCGGGAACGGCGAGAGCAGCAGTGCGGAGAAGCCGAACACGGTGGTCATCCCCGACACAGTGATCGCCTTCCCGACGCGCTGTGCGGCGGTTTCGATCGCGTCGAGCGGCGCGGCTCCGGCCCGTTTCTCCTCATAGTACCGCTCCATCACGATGATCGTGTACTCCGCACCGATCCCGACGGTCAACGCACCGAGCGACGCCCCGAGCGGTGACACCTCGATGCCCAGCGCGGACATGTACAGGCCCTGCCAGCCGATGACGAACACTATCGGGACCAGCGGTGCGGTCGCTTTCACCGGGTGCCGGTAGTACAGCACCAGCAGTCCGAACACGAACGCGAGTCCGAGGCCGGTGATGCTGTTCCGGTCGACGATCTGATCGTAGGTGAGCCGGGGGGATTTGACGCCGGAACTCGTCAGTTCCGCATCGATGCCGGGCGGAGGCCGGCTCAGTTCGACTGCACTCCCCGTGTTTTCGGTAAGGGAGATGATCCCCGCCGGGGACAGATTCGGCTCGCCGATGACGATCATCTGCGCGTGGCCGTCGTTGAAGTAGCGCTGGCGGACTGGCTCGGGCATCCGTGCGAGTACCCGCCGGACACCGGCTTCCGTCTCCGGGAGCCGACCGTCGTTGTACTGCCGGATCGCGTCTGCGGGCGAATCGACGGCCGCCACCTGCGGCTGGGTTCGTGCAACCGACTCGAATTCTTCCATCCACCGGAGTGTCGCCGGGTCGGTCACGCCGGTGCCGGAGACGAGCACGGGATACCGGACGTCGTCCCCGCCACCGGTCTGACTCCGGAACTGCTGGAGGTCGAAGAGGGCGGGCAGGTCGTCCGGGACGAACTCCTCGGTGTCGGCGACGATGTCCAGCGTGGTGCTTGCGTAGAACCCGCCAGCGAACAACACGCCGGCAACCGCGATGACGACGCCCGGATGCGTGGCCATCGTGCGCGAGAGGCCACCCAGATGCCGGCCGAAGGCGCCGACAGGGTTCGCCTTCTTCTCGGGGCCACCGTCGGCGGCCGGAACCGTCGTCTCCCGGCCCCCGCGTGACTGGTCCGGATCTGACTCCGCGTGGCCGTCCCGCCAGCGGACGTACAGCGTCAGGACCGGCAACAGGACGAGTATCGCCGTCAGGAACGACAGCAGGATGCCGACGATCGAAGTCTGTGCGAACCAGACGAACGCCGGCATCTCGGTGGTGGTGACCCACGTCGCCGCGAAGCCCAGCGTGGCCGCGAACATCGCAATCAACACCGGTGGCCCGATCCCGGCCAGTGCCCGCGGGAGCGCCTCACGTGGCTCGTGGTGGTGTAATTCCTCCTCGTAGCGCTGGTGGATCTGGACCGAATAGTCGATGCCAAGTCCGATGAGGATGGGAAAGACGGCACTCGTCAGCGTCGAGTTCGGAATGCCGAGATAGCCCATCGCGCCGAACGTGTAGACGACGCCGATGAAGACTGCCACGATCGGAAGCACTCGCAGCCGAACGCCGCGAAACAGCAGGTGCAGCGCGACGACCATCAGCCCGACCGCGAGTCCGAGCAGCGTCCGCGTACTCGACTGGATGAGGCTGTTGAGCTGGGCGTCGAACGCAGGGTTACCCGTGACGGTGACCGCCGTGCCGGCAGGGAACTGTGCCCAGCCGCGGGCCTCCACGGCGTCGCGGTAGACCGCTGTTTGCTCGTCCTGTGACAGGTCCGGTGCGAGGACGACCCGGATGACCGTCGACTCGTCGGGCGACACGGCCTCCTGCAGTGCCGCCCGCGAGTCGGGAACGCGCCCGTACTGTCGGCGCACCCGGTCGGCCGGGCTGAGTACCGTCTCGACGTGTTCGACCCCCGACATCCGGCGGTCGAACCGGTCGATCGCGCGCATCGTCGCCGGGTCCGTCGGGTCTCCCTGCACGAGCACGGCGACCGTCCCGCGGTCGAACGACGACGTGTAGTCGGCGAGCGTGGGGTCTTCCCGGACGAACGCGCTGTCGCCGCTGACGCTGGTCAGCCCCGCCGCGCCGCCGACCGCGACGCCGATCAGGAGGACAGCGACCGCCAGGCTGAGTATCGGATGGCGCTGGATGCCGTCCCCAACCCGCTCGAAGATAGTCGTCAGTGGGTTCATTGGAACACTCACAATCCCGTCGACGTTACTCCCCCTGGCGACGATAGACCGTCACGGCACCGCCCACCAAGATGAGCGTGCCGCCGAGTGCGATGAACGGCAGGGGGAGTCCGCCCCCGCCACCCGCGACCGGAATGCCCGCGCTGAGTCCGTCGGCAAGCACCGAGTCACCGTCGGCCTCGTCGTAGCGCACCTCGACTGCGGCGCCGTACTCTTTGGGGATTGCGTCCCCCGTCGCACTCATCACGAACACCGCTGTTTTCGTCTCGCCGGGCTCCAGTCGCCCGAGGAACGCGTCGTTGTCCGACGAGGAGAGCGGATCGTTCACGAAGGCACGCGCGTTGACATCCGAGATGGGTTCGTCGCCAGCGTATCGGAGTGTCACCGCCACCCGTCCGGAGTCCCCGGCAGTGAGGTTGGTCTCGACGTCGACGACCTCGAACGTGTCCTGTTCGGGCCCGACGTCGAGCGAGCGCCGGATCGGTGAGACGTTGTGTGTAACGTCGCCGTCGGCGTTCTCGTACTCCACGTCGAACCTGACCGACTGGGAGCCGGGTTCCGCGTTCGCGGGAACCGCGAGCGTGAACGTGACCGGCCGTGACTCGCCGGGTTCGAGGTTACCCACGGCCGATTCGGGACCGGTGACCTGCACTGCGCCCGACGACTGGAGCGCGACGACTGCGTTTCTGGCGGTTCCGGAGCCGGTGTTGACGAGCCGACCGGTGACGGTCACGTCGTTCTCGCCGACGCGGAGGCCATCCGCGGTGAGGTTTCTCACCGTGAAGGTCATCTCCCGTCCGATGTCGACCTGCTGCCGGATGGGGTCGCTCGTGCGGGTGTCGCCGGCGGCGTTCTCGTATTCGGTGACGAACTCCAGGGAGCGCGACCCCGGTTCGGCCTTCGGCGAGACGCCGAGGGTGAAGCTCACGGGCTGACTCTCGCCGGGCTGGAGGGTACCCACGGCCGCCTCTGGCCCGGTAGCCGAGACGGGACCTGTCGTCTTCAGGCGAACCACGGCGTCGCTCACGGGCGCCGGTCCGGTGTTTACGATTTCGCCCGTGACCGTGGCGCTGGGCTGGCCGACCCTGAGCCCGGCGGTGGTGACGTTCCGGAGCGCGAACGTCCGCTCCGGTCCGACGGAGACGCCGACAGAGAGCGAGCGGTCCTGCTGTGCGACGCCGTTGGCGTTGTCGTAGTCGACCGACGCGTCCACGGGGTAGCTTCCCCGGGTGAGGTCCTCGGTCGCGCCGACCGTCGTCGAGAACTGATGCGTCTCGTTCGGTGCCAGCGAGTCGATGAACACGGCCGTCGAGCCCTCCGGTGCATCGAAGTTGCCGAAAAACAGCCCCTTCGTCCCCGAGGTGAGGTGAACCGTCGCGTCTGTCGCGGTTTCGGTCCCAGTGTTCTTGATCGTCGCCCGAACACGCCCAGTGTCGCCGGCGAAGAGGTTCTGCGTCGATTCGCTCACTATCTCGAACTGCGGTTTGTCCTCGACGACGATCTCGACGTACCTGGTTCTCGTCCTGCTGATGTCGTCGTAATCGGGGTTACTGCCGTCGCGGTCGTACTCCGCAATCCGCGTGAACTCGTAGCTGACTTCGACTGGAATCCGGTACCGTCCTGGTTCGGCGTCGCCGATCTCGATCCCAAACCCGGCCTGGGCCGTTCCCGGCGGCAGGTTGCCGACGACTGCCGGCCCGCTTTTTACCTCGATCGGGGCGTCGATCCGGTCTTCGCGGATTTCGAAGCGGACGTTGCGGGCGGTCTGGACGCGCTCCTCGTAGCGCCCCAGCCCGCCGCGATCGATGTCGCCGTCGTTCGTGATCTGGACGGTCAGCTGTCCGGCCTGGGAACTCTCGAAGTGGTTGTCCCGGACGGACAGGGACAGTTCCGGACTGCCGATCACCTCGTTGTCAGCCGAGACTACAACCGGGACCGTCACCACGACGAGCGCGACCACGATGGCGAGAACAGCGAACCGTTTTGCCGCCGCGGACGACAGGTCGAAGGTGTCTCCCTTCATGCACCCCGTCTACAGGGGCAGCCGTGGTGACCGGACTGCCTAGACTCGCAGGTAGTTTATACCACCGCGGCGTCGTGGCCGAACCGATCCGCACACCTGCGCGTCGATTGTCCGAGGTGTTCGCAGACAGTACGGGTCGTGGGACGCCGCACTCGATTCTGAAAGGTTCATAACCCCGCCGTGGTTCGGGTCGGAATATGCGTGCCCTCCTGTTTGCCACGTTGCTCGTCGTCTCGCTGGCGGGCGCGGGTCCGGCCGGTGCACAGAACACCGGGCCGGCAGGTGCCCAGGGCCCCGGGCCAGCGGGCGCCTGCGTCGGCACCGTCGCGGACCGCCCGGACGCCTCGACTATCGTGAGCGTCCAGGGGACGCGGACGGGTCCCGAGGGTGCCTTCAAGGAGCAGGCGTTGCTGGTCTCGTTCGCGCCGGACGGCTCCGTCGAGTGGATCCAGAACTCCACGGCGAACGGCAAGTGGTGGGCCTACGACGTCGACCCGCTGCCGAACGGGAACCTCCTGTACGCGACAACCCACGAGCGCCACAGCGACGTCGGCGAATTCGATCCCGAGACGGGCGAGTACGTCTGGATCGAACACTTCGACGGCCCACCGGACGCGGCGACGAACCCGCTGGTGGGTGACGCGCACGACGCCGACCTGATCGGCGACGAACTGGTGCTGGTCGACAAGGGCGAGGGCCACGAGCGGATCCTCGCCTACAATCTGACGGCCGACCGCGTGACCTGGGAGTGGCGGTTCGAGGACCACCCCGTCGTCTTCCCGGAGTCCGGCGGCGGTCCGTCCGGCGACTGGACGCACGTCAACGACGTCGACAGGGTGGGCGAGGACCTCTACATGATCTCGGTGCGCAACTTCGACCAGGTCGCGTTCGTCAACCGGACCACCAACGAGGTCGACCTCACGCTCGGTGCGGACGACGACTACGACATTCTCAACGAGCAGCACAACCCCGACCACCTGTGGGGGCCCGACGGCGAACACACGGTCCTCGTCGCGGACAGCCTCAACGACCGCGTCGTCGAGTACGCCTACGACGACGCGACCGACACCTGGGACCGCGTCTGGTCCGTCTCGGGCTTCGACGAACCCCGCGACGCCGACCGCCTCGAGAACGGCAACACGCTGGTCACCGACCGGCGGGGCCATCGGGTCGTGGAAATCACGCCCCAGGGTCGGGCAGTCTGGGAGGTCTACACCCCCTACGAGCCCTACGACACCGAGCGCAACGCACCGGGCTCGAACGGGCCGACGATGCGCGAGCACGGTGTGACGGGGCGGTTCGATCTCTCGAACGACGCCGGGTTCACGGACGCGGAAATCGCACGGTGTGCGGACGAACTGTTCGCGTTCGCGTCCGACGACTCGGGCCTGCTCGAGGAGACGCAGACGTTCTTCGAGGCCGAGGACACCGGGAGCGGCACCGACGGAGGAACTGACGGTTCCGGCTCCGCAGACGGCGGGTCCGGATCCACCGATGACGGGTCCGGATCTACCGACGACGGGTCCGCGTCCACCGGTGACGATTCCGGGTCACCCGGTGACGGGTCCGGGTCCACTCTCCCGACGACAGCCGCAGTAGTGGGTCTCATCGTCGTCCTCGGTCTCGTTCTCGGGATGGGCTACCGGCGGTTCGGGTAAGCAGGACGCGTGGCTCCAGGTGTCGGCTATCCCGCCCTAGTGGCGGACTGTCCTGTAGAGACGCCGCCGGTTTGCGACTACCCGCCGGAGCCCCCATCCGACCGCGAGCAGGAGGCCCAGCACGGCCGAGAGGGCGGCCCAGGAACTCATCCAGACCGGCCGGATCCACGGCTCGACGTGGGCGTACCGCCGGGAGATCTCCCCGGTGGCCCCCTCTACAGGCGTGCCGGCGCCGAGTCTCTCGATCGCGTCCGCGACAGTGTACCGTGACTGTGGCCCCTGGTCGGCGCCACCGTGGACCGCGACGGTCCCGCCAGCGTCGCGGTCGGCCATCGCCGGCCCCGCGGATTCGACCGCGCCGCGTTCGGCGTCGTAGGGGCCCCAGGGAGCCTGGAACTCCCAGACGACCTCGCCCTCGGGCGTGATCTCGACGACGCGGTGGTTGAGTGTGTCCGTCACGAGCGTGTTCCCGTTCGGGAGGCGGTCGGCGTCGCGGGGCCAGTTGAATCCGGTGACCGTCCAGACGCGGTCCCACTCGCACTCGGAGGGTGGCGTGCCCGCACCGAGCCGGGGGTCCGCGTCGCCGCAGTCGCGTTCGTACTCGACGACGCGGTCGTTCTCGCTGTCGGCCACCAGGAACACGGGCGTCCCGTCCTCGCGTTCGAGGTAGTCGGGGTTGTGCTGCTCGTTGAGGGCCTCGTGATCGTCGTCCTCGCCGAGGCGCAACACGATGTCGCCACTCGTCCGGTCGACGACGACGACCTGGTCGAAGTTGCGCGGCGAGGTGAGGATGTACCGGCCCTCCTCGCCGATGGGGTCGACGTCGTTGACGTGCGTCCAGTCCTTCTTGAAGCCGCCGTCGGTGTCGTTGGGGTAGTGGTCCCGGAAGCGCCACTCCCAGTCGACGCGTTCGGCGCTCCTGTTGTAGACGAAGATGCGGTCGTTGCTGACGCCGTCCTCGTACTCCCGCATGTTCGCGACAGCGAGACGACCGTCGGGGAGCCGCGCGACGTCGTGCGTGTCGTTGATCGGGAGGTGGTGTGTCCAGACTGGCTCGACAGCCTCGGGGTCGAACTCCATGACCATCGTCCGGTCGGGTTTGGTGGTGCTGACGAGCAGGTTCCCGTTCGGCAGCGGGTCGACGTCGTAGAACCAGAACGACTCGAGGTTCTGTCCCTCGAAGCGCCACTCGACGGTCGCGTCACCGGTCGTGGCGACGAGGCGGGTGGGCTTTTTTTCGTTGCCCTCCCCGCCCTTCTTGAACCCCTGGACGCTCACGTAGGTCGTCTCATCGGCCGGCTGGGTGACTGTCCCGGGGCCCAGGCCGAGCGAGAGCGGGACCACGGCGGCGTGCGCAGCCGGGAGCAGGAGCGCGAGCGCGAGGACGAGCACCGCGTGGGTGCGGAGCCACCCGAGCACCTCGCGGCGACTGGGCGGCCACTCGACGCTCCCCAGCCGCTTCAGGGCGTTCATACAGTGCCTGTCAGGCCAACTCACTACGAATACCTTGTGGTCTGGACCGGCGTCCGGTCGCGCGTTCCCGACCAGTCTGCACTCGTGTGGCGGGGGCCAGCGTCCAGTCGCGTGGTCATGGTCGGCCTGCACTCGCGGTGAGTGTCCGGACGGCAAACGACGGTCGTCCGTGGCACCTCGACGGCGTGCAAAACCGTCATTACACCCGGGAGCGTACGGCCCACTATGGCAGACAAACCGCCCTCTGGCGAGATTTTCGGCGTGCCGTACAACTTCGAGAAACCGAGTTTCCGCCGGCTGGTGTCCTCCTACTGGCAACCCGACGAGGGCATGCTCGTCAGGAAACCCTTCGGCATCGGGTACACGCTGAACCTCGCCGACTGGCGGTCCTGGATCGTGCTCGCGGTCGCCGGGCTGTTGCTCCTCCAGCAGAGGCGAGGTGGCGAGACCACGACCGGGAGCGAGGAGGAGGAGCCCGTCGAGGTCGTCGTGGACTGACCGGGACCGCCGTCCCGAATCACCGCCCCGGCCGCGTCGCGTCCTGCGGTCGATCCAATACTGGCGTCCGGCGGTCGCGGTGAAGCGACGACTATTTTCCCGGGCCGGCCCGACGGCGCCCATGATCCGTTTCGCCACCACCAACGAGGGGAAACTCCACGAGGCACGCGAGTACCTCGACGAGGCGGTCCGCCAGCTCGATTTCGACTACCCGGAGCGCCAGGCCGACGACCTCGCGACGGTCGCGGCCCACGGGGCCCGGGCGGCCTACCGCCACGCGGGCGAGCCGGTCATCGTCGACGACTCCGGGCTGACCATCGAGACTTTCGACGGCTTCCCCGGCCCGTACTCCTCGTACGTCGAGGACACCCTCGGAATCGAGCGCGTCTGGCACCTCGCCGAGCGCGAGGCCGACCGCGCTGGCGCCTTCCGGTGCGTGGTCGCCTACTGCGACGGCGGGGAGTTCGCGGCGACGCCCGAACCCGTCGACCGGGAGCGCCGCGGGCAGGACATCGCGGCCGCCGAGCGCGCCAGCGCCACCACCGACGAACAGGTCCAGGAGGGCCCCCTGCCGGTCAAACTCTTCGAGGGCGTCGTCCCCGGAACGATCGTCGCGCCCCGCGGTGACGGCGGGTTCGGGTTCGACCCAATCTTCGAGTACGACGGCACCACCTTCGCCGAGATGGAAACCGACGAGAAGAACGCCATCTCCCATCGCGGGCGGGCGCTCGCGAAGTTCGCCGAGTGGTACGCCGAGGCCGAGCGGTAGGGCCACCAGCAGCGTGCTCGCGGCTGGCGTGCGCTCGGCAGTGTCCCGCGCGCAGACAGTACGCTACCGGTCGGTCGGGTTATATATAGGGGGACCGCGTACGCGGGCTCATCACGATGCCAGCGATCGATCTGGGAACCGCTGAAGGACGGCGCGAGGCGTTGCGGCGGATGCTGTCGATACGGGCTTTCGAGGACCGCGTCGCCGAGCGGTACGCCGACGGCGAGATACCTGGTTTCGTCCACCTCTCCCAGGGCCAGGAGGCGGTCGCAGTCGGGGCCTGCGGCGCGCTCGAACCTGGCGACTACGTGACGAGCACCCACAGGGCCCACGGCCACAGCGTCGCGAAGGGGCTCTCCCCGGACCGGATGATGGCCGAAATATACGGGACGGAACGGGGCTACTGTGGCGGCAAGAGCGGTTCGATGCACGTCGCTTCGCCGGGGGAGGGAATGCTGGGTGCCCAGCCCATCGTCGGCGCGAGCGTGCCCCTGGGAGTCGGGGCGGCTCTGACCGCACAGGCCCGCGAGGAGCGGTGGGTCGTCGAGCCTTTCCTCGGCGACGGCGCGACCGCCGCCGGGCAGGTTCACGAGGGGTTCAACCTCGCGGCCACCTGGGACCTCCCCGCGGTGTTCGTCGTCGAGAACAACCAGTACTCCGAGGGGATGACGTTCGACGAACAGCACAACGTCGACGACCTCGTCGAGATGGCGGGGAGCTACGGGATTCCCGGCCGGCAGGTCGACGGCCAGGACGTCGTGGCGGTGTTCCGGACTGTCCGCGAGGCCGCCGAACGGGCACGGGCCGGCGAGGGGCCGACGCTCGTCGAGGCCGAAACCTACCGCTACCGGGGGCACTTCGAGGGGGACGACCAGCCCTACCGGACCGAGGAGGAAATCGAGACCTGGCGGACGGAACGGGACCCCATCGACGCGTTCCGGGAGACGCTCGAAGACCGCGGCGAACTCGCTCCCGGAGAGTTCGAGGACCTCCGGACGGCGGCCGCTGACCGGATGGACGATGCGGTCGACCGCGCCCGGGCCGCCGAGACGCCCGACACCGGGACGGCCTACGAGTCGATCTACGACGAACCCGTCCCGGAAACCGAGCAGTTCCGGGACGGCACCGGCGGGTGGATGTCTCCCGATCCGACCACCGAACGAGCGACCGCCCCGGAGCACGCGGGCGAGACCGAACGGCTGACCGTCCGCGAGGCGCTCCGGACCGCGATCCGCGCGGAGATGGCGGCTGACGAGAGCGTCCTCCTGTTCGGGCAGGACGAGGAGATCGGTGGCTCGTTCGACGTCACCGCGGGGCTCTACGAGGAGTTCGGGCCGAACCGCGTGCGCAACACCCCGATCAGCGAGGCGGCACAGGTCGGGGGCGGCGTCGGTGCGGCCGCGACGGGGTTGCGACCCGTCATCAACCTCAGTTTCTCGGATTTCGTCGGCGTCTGTTTCGACCAGGTGATGAACCAGGCCGGCAAGACGCGGTACATGTTCGACGGC
>JAHENO010000257.1 GCA_018609945.1 Haloarculaceae archaeon
CCCGCCGACGAGCTGGTGGAGTTCCGACTCCAGGGACCCCTTGTACGGCGTGGCGGCCTCGACGCCCTCGGGGACGAACTCGTCGTCGTCCTCCTCTTTGAGGTAGCGTTCGCCGCCACCCTCGCTCATCGCGCCGACCGATCCCATCCCGCGGTACTGCTTGTACTTCTTGCCGTTCATGGTGATGACGCGGCCGGGGGCCTCGTCGGTGCCGGCGAAGTACGAGCCGAGCATGACGGCGTCCGCGCCGGCGGCGATGGCCTTGATGGCGTCCCCGGAGTAGCGGATGCCGCCGTCGGCGATCACCGGGCCGTCGTGCCGGCTGGCGACGTCGGCGACCTGCGCGACCGCGGTGATCTGGGGCATTCCCGCGCCGGTCACCACGCGCGTCGTGCAGATCGACCCGGGGCCGATGCCGACCTTGATGCCGTCGGCGAAGTCCACGAGGTCCCGGGCGGCCTCGCGGGTGCCGACGTTGCCCACGACGACGTCCGCCGCGACCTCCGCGCCGATCTCGCGGGCGCTGTCGATGACGTTGCTGTTGTGGGCGTGCGCACAGTCGATGAAGACGATATCCGCGCCGGCCTCGTCAGCGGCCCGCGCGCGGTCGGTCTCGAAGGGGCCAACGGCCACGCCCACCTGGAGGTGGCCGTCAT
This sequence comes from Haloarculaceae archaeon, assembly GCA_018609945.1. Taxonomy (GTDB): domain Archaea; phylum Halobacteriota; class Halobacteria; order Halobacteriales; family Haloarculaceae; genus SW-9-67-25. The sequence goes on from JAHENO010000257.1 coordinate 657, forward strand.
CGTCGCGGGCGGCGTTGTCGTACTCCCGCCGTTCGAGGATGCCGGCCATCGTGATGAGCCCGACCAGCCGGTTCCCGTCGTCGACGATGGGCACCCGCTCGATCTTGTGCTCGTACATGAGTTCGAGCGCCTCGCGGGGGGTGACGTCCTCGCCGGCCGTGATGACCTCGTCGGTCATCGCCTCCCGGACGGCGTCGGATTCGCCGACCTCCAGGAAGGGGCGGATGTCGGTTCCCGAGATGATGCCGAGAACCTCGTCGTCGCCGTCGACGACCGGCGCGCCGGAGACCCCCTGACGGTTCATCATCCGGTCGACCTCCCTGACCGTCTGGTCCGGCGACGCGGTCACGACGTCGCGGATGATGAGTTCGTCGGCGCGTTTGACCCGCTCGACCTGTGTGACCATCTCGTCTATGGTCATGTTGCGGTGGAGCACGCCCAGCCCCCCCTGGCGGGCCATCTCGATGGCCAGTTCGCTCTCGGTGACGGTGTCCATCGCCGCCGAGAGGACCGGAATCCCCAGCGTGACCGACCGCGAGACCCGCGTCGTCATGTCCGCCTCGTCCGGTTCGACGCTGCTCTCCTTCGGTCGTAACAGGACGTCGTCGAAGGTCAGCGCCTCCGGGACGCGGAGTTTCTCCGAGAAAGGATCCTCGTTCGCCATGTAAACGGTCTGCGGCGGCTGCCCAAAAGCGTTGCGAGACGACCGCTTGCGAGCCGTCCTGTCGACCGCATCCGACCCGTGTCACCGAATCCCAGTGGGTCGCCCCTCTCGCAAGCCTTTTTGCCCGACCGACGAACTCTCGTGTATGCACCCCGCGCGCCCCACCCACGCGGACGCGAATCGCCTTCGGACGAGCGGCGCATGCGCCGCGAACACAGTCCCGGGGCGGCCCTCCTTCGATGGCGGCGACGCGGACTTCCGGCCGTCTCGACGGCGACTGGTGCCAGGGTACCCACCGGCCGCGGGTGACGGCCACCGGCGCTGAGGACGGATGAGTCGCTCACGCCACCCGATCGCGCTCTCGATAGAGGAACGGGTCGACACGCCGACGAAACTGCTCGCGCTCGTCATGTGTCTGCCCCTCGTGGACGGCATCTTCCCGGCACTGGTCCTCGCGGGGGCGCTCGACACCGTCGCGGGCATCGCCGAGGTCGGCCTGCTGGTCTTCGGCGGCAGCGCGACCGTCGCCGTCATCCTCGCGGAGATGGACGACACGCCGCGCGCACAACTCCGGACGGTCCTCCTCGTGGGTAGCGTCGTCCTCGTCGTCGCGGTGCTGGAAGCCGCACTCGCCCCCACTATTGCCGGACTCTTGAACCTCGCAATCTTCGAACGCTTCGCCGCCGTCGTCATCCTTGCCGTCGCCGCCAAGACGGCGAGCGCTCGCGTCGGCGAGTACCTGCCCCGGCCGGCGGTCGTCGTCGGTCTCGGCCTCGTCGCCAGCGTCGACGTCGCTGGCGCGCGCCTGGTCGTCGACGTCGACCCCGGCCTGCTGGTCCGGGCACTCGCCGCCGCGGGCGTCGGCGTCGGGTTCGCGGCAGCGGTCGCGCTCGCCTCGCCCTGGCTGCGCGACGCGGTCGACCTCGACCGCTTTCGCTTTGGGAGTGCGGTCGCCCTCGGGGTGCTCGCGCTGTCGATCCTCCCCCTCGGGGCCGTCCCCGACAGCGCCCCCATCGCCCTCGCAGTACTGGTGGTCACGGCCGTCCTGGCGTTCGACCCCGGCCAGGCCCGCGAACCGACGAGCGAACCCGCGGCCGAGCCCGATCCCGACCGGGGCCGCGCGTCGGCGGCAGCGGATGGCGAGGCAGGGACCGACGCCGACGGCGCAGTCGCGCTCGATGCCGAGGAGCGCGTCGTCGACGACGCCGACGGGTACGACATCGAGCGCGTGCCCTGGCTGTGAGGGGAACGCTTAGGGGCGTCGCCGCCGGACGGGACGACATGGCAGACAACCGCGTCGTCCAGGGGCGGATGGTGACGCCCGAACGCCTGGCGGAACTCATCGAGGGAGACTCGGTCATGGACGCCGAACCCATCGCGGACGCGGACCGTGCCTGTCCGGACTGTGGCGGGGACGTCCTCACGGTCGGATACATGCCCTCTGCGATGGAGTTCGTGACGGGCTGGAAGTGCCAGGACTGCGACTGGAGCGAGACGGACCGCGAGTGACCCGGCAAGCGCGGCCCCGCGGGTAACCGAAATCCCTTTAGGGCGTTTCGACCAACGGAGGAGTGCGGGCTCGTGGCCTAGTCCGGGAAGGCGGCTGACTCCAGAGGCTCCGCGCCAGGGACGACACTCCAGCTGATATACTGAGCGGCCGGCTGATCACCGGCCGCGCTGATGACCCTCTGGAGGTCCGAGGCGCACACCGGAGATATCAGCCGATCGGGGGTTCAAATCCCTCCGAGCCCATCCCCCCTCACTTCGTTCGGGCTAACCGCATGACAGCGAGCGGTCGCTTCGTGCAACCCCCCACTGAAACGGCCCATATGACCCCATATCAGGGGTTCATATCTTTCTCGGTTGTACCCCGAAACGATTCACGGGTGCTGCCGTCTGTGGGTATTTTGGATTTCACATCATAGATACAAATAAGTTTGGCAACAATCTGGGCAATCTGGAATGCGTGTTCGGAAAGCCATCAGAGAGAAGCAACCACGAAGAGGTCTGAGGGGGCACTGTGTGGAAATCAAAATATACTCAGCCCTGTATAAGACTCATGTATGACCGATAATAAGTATCCTCTTTCCGATTTGCAGGATGAGATTGAAGAAATGAATGAGCTTCAGCAATCCGCACCTCAGCGGCTTCGAGCCTACTATTTTGAGGAGGAAGAGCCACCAGAAGATAGCTCTACATTTTCTAAAGCGCCACATCAACTGATGATTGAAAGTGCAGCAGAGTGGACGCTGCTTACTCAGAATTACTTTGATGATCCAGAAATTTTTGGTCGCAGTCCACCGATTGATGAGTTTGAATACTTGGCTTTAGGGATTGCAACAGAACGACTTCTCAACGCTATTCATCTAATGAAAAAACCATCTCAGTTCATACAACACTTGGAAGAAAATAACGTAGAGACCCCCGATTATGACGATTCAAAGCAAATCTTGATAAGTGATTTGACTACAGATTTGAATGACGAACAAATGCGAAGAATATGTTTGATTATGGATATTTTGAGGGATCATCGTAATAATATCGCCCATTTCGGGTTCCATAGATTTACTTTCTCGAAACATTTGGCCCTGATATATCAGGTCTTGGCTTTTATTTTCCAACGCTATTCTACCGAACCGCTTGATGCAGTCAAAGAAATGTTAGAATATTACGATCAAACTACCAGAGTTTCCGAGATCTACGGACATATAGACCTCCCGATTGATGAGGATAACGCGTGACAGTTCTTGTACTCTCGTGAGTTGCTATTACAATTAATTCAATCAAGCAGTCTCAATTGAAAGAGATACCAATAGTAACCCATTCGTCATATACCATCTTTTAAAAGGACTCGTTACGGACAGCCTGACAATGGAGAGGGACGAAATAAACGAGTACGTCCAGCGGTGTCAGCAACTCATTGAGTCGTCACCGCAAATGGACGAGGAAAACACGAAGGTCAAGCTCGTCCAGCCGTTTCTCGAACTACTCGGATGGGATCTCTACTCTACCGAAGTAGCGCTTGAATATACGATCCCGATGGCTTCCGGAAGCACCCACG
>JAHENO010000258.1 GCA_018609945.1 Haloarculaceae archaeon
CCACGACATCGAGACGGCGGTCATGGAGTCCATCCAGGACCTCCCCGAGGTCGACGACGCCTTCGTCCACGTCGACCCGAAGGAGGCCGGCGAGTGGAAGACCGACGAGGAGGTCGACCGACTCGTGGGTGGCGGCCGCGAGGGCGAGTAGCGTGGCTGTCTACCGAACCAACTCGCCGAGCGCGTAGACGGTGTTGTGGCCAGTGATCTCGGCGTCGACGACGTCGCCGAGTCCGACCCCGTGGCGTTCGGCGCCGGGGATGGCGACCTGCCGGTAGGCGCGGTCGTAGCCGACCATCGAGTCGTCGGTGCCGTCCTCGGTGATCAGCACCTCGCTCTCCCGGCCGACCATCGACTCGTGGGCCGCGCCGACGACATCCATCTTGACGTCGGTCATCTCCGAGGAGCGTTCCTTCTTCAGGGTGCCGCCCAGTCCCTTCATGTCGGCGGCGTCGGTGCCGGGTCGCTTCGAGAAGCGCGTGACGTTGATCTTCTCCGGGCGGGTCTCCCGGAGCAGGGCCAGGGACTGCTCGTGGTCGCGGTCGGTCTCCGTGGGGAAGCCGACCACGAAGTCCGTCGAGAGCGTCCAGTACTCGAGATGGGCGTCGAATGTCTCGACGACCTCGACGAACTCCTCGACGCGGTGCTGGCGACGCATGTCGGCGAGCACGTCGTCGCTGCCCGACTGCACCGGGACGTGCAGGAAGTTGTACAGCTTCTCGTTGTCTGCGAACACCCGCGCGAGTTCCTCGCGGACGCCGTGAATCCCGCGAGGGTTGGCCATCCCCACCCGGACCCGGAAGTCGCCGTCGATGGCGCAGATCCGCTCCAGGAGTTCGGGCAGGAGACTCTCGCCCCGGTTGCGGTCCCAGCCGTAGACGCCGGTGTCCTGTCCCGTCACGCGGATTTCTTTTGCGCCGGCGTGGACGAGCGCGCGGGCCTTCTCGACGTTCTCCGCGATGGGCGGTGACTCGATCCGCCCCGTCGCACGCTTGGTGATGCAGTACGAGCAGTCGCTCATACAGCCACGCGCAATCGGGAGGATGCCGACCACGCCGTCGAGGACGGGTTCGGTGTCGGCCGTCGGCGTCGGACACTCGCCGTTCAGCACGTGGGCGGGGACGTCGTCCCAGTGGAGTATCTCCGCGTCGACGCCGGCCTCGCGGAACGCGTCGCCCTGTGCGAGGGCCATACAGCCCGTGACGACGAGGTCGGCGGGGGTCTCCTCGTCGAGTTCCCGGGCCCGCCGGAGCATGTTGCGCTCTGTCTTCTCGACGACGGTGCAGGTGTTGAGGATGGCCACGTCGGCCTCGTCCGGGCCGGCGGCGGGACGGTGCCCCCCTTCCCGCAGGGCCCGCTCGATGGCGCGGCTCTCGCCGCGGTTGGACGTACACCCGTACGTCTCGATGTGGTAGCGGGCCATACTTCCGGATACGTGCCTGCGGGCAAAAACTCGGTGTTTCGGGCCGTCGGGCAGTCACCGGGCCCGGTGGGTCGGGACCGCCTGCGGGTCACCACCGTTATTGCTCCCCAGCAGTAAGGGCGGGTACGTGCCCTCCGCCACCCAGTTCCCGAACGGGCTCGTGCCGACTCGCGTCGAGGTCGCGGTGTTCGTCTCGGGCGTCGCCAGCATGGGCCTGGAGATCGTCGCCGGCCGCCAGCTCGCGCCCGCGTTCGGGTCGAGCGTCTTCACCTGGGGCAGTGTCATCGGCGTCTTCCTCGCGGCGCTGGCGCTGGGCTACTGGATCGCCGGCCGCCGCGCTGCCGGTCGCGCGTCCCGGGGTGCGCTCGCGGCCGTACTCGTCGGGGCGGCGCTGTACGTCGCCCTCCTGCTCGTGTTCGCCGAACCGTTCCTGGCATACTCCGAGGGGCTCGGGCTCCCGCCACGCCTCGCCCCCATCCTTCCCGTGACGGTCCTGTTCGGGCCGCCGACGGTCCTGCTGGGATTCATCAGCCCCTACGCGGCCGAACTGGTCGAGGCCAAGAGTACCGGCGACGCCTCTGGGCGGGTCTACGCCCTCGGCACCGCCGGCTCCATCCTCGGGGCCTTCGCCACCACGTTCCTGCTCGTGCCCGCCCTCGGCGTCGTCGGCATCGAGTTCGCCTTCGGGGTGTTGCTGATCGGGACGGCCCTCGTCGTGGGCCCGCGCCAGTCGGTACAGGTCGGCGCGGCCGTCCTCGTCGGGGTGGCGCTGGTCGGCGCCTTCGCCCTCAGCGGCGTCGGCACGAGCGTCGGCGGCGAGACCCTCTACGAGACCGACACCGCCTACCAGCACCTCGAAGTCGTCGACAGCGGCGACACGCGGACGCTGTACCTCGATGGCGTGCCACACAGCGCGATGTACCTCGACCGGCCCGACCGGTACGTCTTCGAGTACACCCGGTACTTCCACCTCTCGATGCTGGCCGTCCAGGACCCCGAGGAGGTCGACCGCGTCCTCTTCGTCGGTGGCGGTGGCTTCTCCGGCCCGAAGCGGTTCCTCTCGGAGTACGACGTCACCGTCGACGTCGTCGAGATCGACCCCGCGGTGGTCGAGGCTGCCGAGACCTACTTCGGCGTCCGCCAGTCCGACCGGCTGAACGTCCACACCATGGACGGCCGCGAGTACCTCCAGCGGACCAACCACACCTACGACGTGGTCGTCCTCGACGCCTACCGGGCCGACCGCGTGCCCTACCACATGACGACCGTCGAGTTCATGGACCTCGTCAGCAGCCGTCTCGACGCCGATGGGGTCGTCGTCGCGAACGTCATCTCGGCCCGCGAGGGTCCCCAGTCGCAGTTCTACCGCGCCCAGTACCGCACGATGGACCGCGCGTTCCCGAACGTCTACAGCTTCCCGACCAGCGAGGCGGGCGTCCTCCAGAACATCGAACTCGTCGCCTCGAAGGACCCGCAGACGCTCTCGGAGGCACAGTTCCGCGAACGCAACCGCGAGCGCGATATCGGCATCGACCTCTCGGGCGAGATCGACCACTACCGGGGCTCGGTCCGGGTCGGCGACGCGCCGCTGTTGCGCGACGGCAACGCACCCGTCGACAGCCTGCTCGCCAGCCAGGTCGACATGCAGTACGTCGTCGAACGCACGGACGAGAACACGACCGTCTCGGAGACGGGCGCGGTTCGACCGCCGACCGCGAGCGGTGCTACGTCTCCACCACCAGCAGCCGCAGGTCCATGACGTTCGTCCCCGTCGGGCCCGTATAGATCGCGTCCCCGGCCGCGTCGAGGGCCGTCGAACTGTCGTGTCGGTCCAGGCACTCGCGGGGGGTGAGGCCCGCCGCGCGCATCCGTTCGACGGTCGAGCAGTCGACGAGCGCGCCCGCGATGTCGGTCGGCCCGTCGGTCCCGTCGGTCCCGAGCGCGAGTGCGGTCACGTCGGGGGCGTCGACGATATCGAGCGCGAGCGCCAGCCCGAACTCCTGATTGGGGCCGCCCGACCCGGCCTCGCCGGTCACGGTGACGGTCGTCTCCCCGCCCGAGACGAGGGCGCAGGGCGGCCCGACCGGCCGTCCGTGGGCCTCGATCTCCGCGGCAACGGCTCCGAAGACGCGCGCGACCTCCCGGCTCTCGCCCTCGATGGACGACGAGAGGATCGTCGACTCGTAACCCAGTTCTGCTGCCCGATCCCTGGCGGCCTCGCAGGCGTCGACGGCGTCCGCGAGGACGACCGTCGCCCTCTCCAGCGCGTCCATCGCCGCGAGGTCCCCCGGCCGTGGCGTCTCGGGTCGCTCTCCCGACGCGCCCGCCTCCAGGTGGGCACGGACCGCGTCGGGGACGGCCTCGGCCAGCCCGTGCCGGTCGAGGACGGCCAGCGCGTCCGCGAAGGTCGTCCCGTCGCCGACGGTCGGCCCCCACGGCTCGCCGGCTACCTCGTCGACGACCACGAGCGTGGCGAGGGCTGCGGGCGCGACCTGTCGGGCGAGCCGACCGCCCTTGACCGCCGAGAGGTGTTTCCTGACCGCGTTCACCGCCTCGATCGGCAGGCCGGCCCCCAGCAGGAGGTCGGTCGTCTCCCTGAGGTCGGCCAGCGAGAGCCCCGCGGCCGGTCGGACGCACTGCGCCGAGGCCCCGCCCGTGATACAGGCGATCACGAGGTCGTCGGGGCCCGCCCGCCCGGCGATGTCGGCGATGGCCTGGCCGGCTTCGAGACTCGTCTCGTCGGGGAGCGGGTGGCCGGCCCCCAGAACGCGCAGGCCGTCGGTGTCCGGCACCTGACCGCGTTTCTCCGCGATCACGCCCTCCGTGACGCGGTCGCCGAGAACCGCCAGCAGGGCCGTGGCGACGGCCGCCGAACCCTTGCCCGCCGCGATGACGTACAGGTCCTCGACGCCGGCCAGGTCGAACGACCGGTCGCCGACCCACAGCGTCGACCCCGCGCGTTCGACCGCCTCTGGCACCGTCCGGCTCGGGTGAACCGCCTCGATTGCAGCGGTCGCGATGTCCAGCGCCGCCTCGCGAGCGCCCTCGTTGCCGTGGTCGGTGAGACCCTCGCGGTTCCGTATCACGGTTCCGCGAACCCGTCGGCGCCGTAGGTCCCGTTCGCGCCGAGTTCGTCCTCGATCGCGAGCAGGCGGTTGTACTGTTCGGTGCGTTCGCCCCGGGTGACGCCGGTCTTGATCTGTCCGGCGCCGAGCCCGACGGCGAGGTCGGCGAGCCACGTGTCCGGCGTCTGGCCGGACCGCTCGGAGACCTGGACCGCGTACCCGTTCCGGGTCGCGAGGCGTGCCGCCTCGCTGGCTTCGGTGACCGTCCCGACCTGGTTGACTTTCAGCAGGAGGGCAGTCGCGGCGCCCCGCTCGATGCCCCGCTCTAGCCTGTGGGGATCGGTCACGAACAGGTCGTCACCGACGACCTGGACGTCGAGCCGGTCGGCCAGTTCCGCAAAGCCCGCGAAGTCCTCCTCGTGGAGGGGGTCCTCCAGCGAGACGAGCGGGTAAGCCCCGACAAGCTCCTCGTAGAGGGCCAGCAGGTCCTCGCGTCCCAGTCGCTCGCCGAACAGGTCGTAGCAGCCGGCGTCGGAGTCGTAGAAGTGCGTCGCGGCGACGTCGGCCGCGAGGGCAAAGGAGTCCCCGTACCCCAGTTCTTCGATTGCCTCCCACAGGCACGCGAAGGCCTCGCGTGGGTCGCCCATCCCGACGGGGTTGTAGCCGCCCTCGTCGCCGACGTTGCGCGAGGCCTGGCCGTAGGAATCCGCGAGGGCGTCGCCGAGTTCGTAGTAGACCTCCGCGCCCATGCGGATGGCCTCGGCGAAGGAGTCGGCCCCGACCGGCACGGCCTGGTGTTCCTGGAAGGGGAGGTCGCTGCCCGAGAGTTCGCCCCCCTCGATCATGTCGAGGAAGGGAACCGGGAGCCGCGCGGCGGTCGCGCCGCCGACGTGCCGGTAGAGCGGCCGTCCGGTCGCCGCCGCGCCCGCTTTCAGACACGCCAGCGAGACGCCGGTGACGACGTTGCCACCGAGGTCCGACAGGTCCGCGGTGCCGTCCAGTTCAAGGAGCGCCCGGTCGACCGCTCGCTGGTCGGTGACCGACCGGCCACGGAGTTCGGGCGCGACCCGGTCCTCGACCGTCGAGACGGCCGTCCTGACGCCCCGGCCGCGGTAGCGCCCGCCGCCGTCGCGGGCCTCGACTGCCTCCCTGGTGCCCCGGGAACGGCCGGCCGGGACGTCCGCCGTCCCGGTTCCCGCCGGCGTCTCGACGGTAACCCGGAGCGTGGGTTCGAGCCGGTTGTCGAGGATTTCGCGGGCGCGCACGCCGACGATGTCCGTCATCGGCTGGACTCCCGGCTGGTGGTCTCGCCGGCCGGCGATCCGGTGGTCCCCCTCACGGCGCGAGCACCTCGTTTTTCAGCCCGTCCGCGTCGGACTCGCGGAGTCGGTCGACGTTCTCCGCGAGGAGGGCCGCGAGCCGCGGCCAGTGCTGGGGGGAGTGGCCGGCGTTGTGTGGCGTGACGAGGACGTTCTCGAACCGCCAGAGCGGGTGGTCCGCGGGCAGCGGTTCGGGGTCGACGACGTCGAGTGCCGCCCCGCGGATGGACTGCCTCTCCAGGGCCGCGGTCAGCGCGTCGGTATCGACGACCTTTCCCCGCCCGACGTTCACGAGCACGGCCTCGGGGGGTAGCGTCGCGAAGGCCTCCTCGTCGAGAAGCCCCCGCGTCGTCTCGGTCAGCGGACACGCCAGGACGACGTACTCGCTGCGGGCGAAGGCCTCGTGGACGGCCGCCTCGTCGTAGCCGACCACCTCGTCGGCCGGCCCGCCCTTCGAGGGGGTGTGCCGGACGCCGATGGTCTCGACGCCAAAGCCCGCCAGGCGCTCCAGCGTCGCCGTGCCGATAGAGCCCATCCCGACGACCGTGACGGTGCTGCCCTGCAGTTCGTGACCCTGGAAGTGACGCCACTCGCGGTTTCGGGTGCGCCGCAGTCCCTCGTGGAGGCGCCGGGCGAACAGCAGCACACACCCCACGACCGTCTCGGCGATGTTGGGTGCGTGGATGCCGGCCGCGCTCGTCACGGCGACCCCCCGCTCGGCGAGTGCCTCCAGCGGGAGGTGTTCCGTCCCGGCCCACGAGCAGGCAAACAGGTCCAGGTTCGCCGCCTCCGCGAGTACCTCCCGGTCGATGTCCTCGCCGGTGGCGATGTCGGCGTCGGCGACGTACTCGCGTTCCTGGTGGGGCGTCCGGGCCAGTCGGACCTCGCAGTCGGGCAGTCTGTCGCGCAACTCCGCGGCGTACTCGCGCGCTGGCAGTCCGTGCGTCGTGTCCCTGAACACGACGATGGTCGGTGACTCGGTCATACCCCTCACCTCGCGCTCGACCTATAAATCACTCCGGCGTGTCCGTTGCCTCGCGGTACTCGCTGACGATGACGTCGCCGCTCGAGGCACCGATCCGCTCGGCGCCGGCGTCGAACATCGCCTCGGCTTTCTCCCAGGAACCGATCCCGCCGCTGGCTTTCACGGGGAGGTATTCGCTCATGATCTCGACGTCATCGACGGTCGCGCCACCCTCCGAAAAGCCGGTGGCGGTCTTGACGAACGCAGCGCCGGCCTCGGCGGCGGCCTCGCAGGCCCGGCGGAGTTCGTCGTCTCCGAGGAGCGGTGCCTCGACGATGACCTTCACCGGGACCGGGACCGTGGCGACCACTTCGGCGATCTCCTCGCGGACCGCGTCGTCCTCGCCGGCCCGGAGGCGCCCGACGTTTGCCACCACGTCGAGTTCGTCGGCGCCGGCGTCCCAGGCGTCCTGGGCCTCGGCACACTTCGCCTCGGTCGTGTGCTGGCCGTGCGGGAAGCCGACGACCGTCACGAGGTCGACGTTCGCGTACTCGCCGGCCTCCGCGACGTAGCACGGCGGGACGCAGGCGCGCATCCCCTCGCGGAGCGCAGCGTCGAGGACGCCACGCACGTCGTCCCAGGTGGTCGTCGGGCCGAGCACCGTGTGTTCGATTCGCGACGCGACGTCGTCCATGCACCCCCTATGTGTGGGGGAGACCAAATATGTGCAGGGACTGCCGAACAGTGCCGGTCGAGCGGCCGCGGGCTTTCGCACTGTTGCGAGTGTCTTTCTCTACGGTCTCTCTTTCTTCCAACGCTCCTGCCCAACAAGTGTGAATTGTGTGAGCTCGGTACGGAATGGCGCGCGAGATACAGAGGCTGAGGACAGCACGCGATCGGACACAAACCGATCCGACAGAAAACACTTATTGAAAAGGGTGGACGTGCCTACATGCACCGCCGTCGGATGCTCGCAGTCTGTGGGTTCGGTCTCGTGGCGGTGCCGGGCTGTCTGTCCCAACCGCCTTCGGACGAGGCTGGTAGCAGTGAGACCGACGCGCCGACACCGAGCACGGATATGCCCTCCCCCTCTCCGAACAAAACCCTCACCTCGAGTGAGGAGACAGTACCTCCGTCATCCTCGCCAACACCATCGGCACCACTAATCGGTGGAACTGTCTCGGCAGAACCCGGTGACTCCGTCGAAGTCCCGTTCGTACTGACCAACACCGGGTCTGCGGCCATTGATCCGGACAGTTCCCGCGTACTCGATGTCGATCTCGCGTATTTTCCGGATCTCCACCTCACTGATGACGCTGGGGTGCCCGGAACCTGGGCAGACGACTTCGAAGATGTCACGGCGTGGACGCCGCCGGACAGCATTGAGCCAGGCGAGACGGTCACCGCACGTCTCCCGGTTGCGATCGAGGAACGGGCCCGCGGGCTGTACGCGCTTCGCGGGCGGATGGGACGGATCGATGCCACCGGAACAGCCCTGATCCGTGTCTCTTCCGTCCCCGAGGAACCGGCCATCGCCTTGCGAGCCCAGGGTGGACTCGGCGGCTTCACCTCGACTGGTCCACCGGAATCGGCAATCGTTGACGAACCGGTCTGTCCCGCTGATACTGCACGGGTCCTGTGTTACCTCCGGAACGTCACCGACACGGCAGTCCGGACAGTCGATCTGACTCTCACACTGCCGGAGGGATGGGACGTCGGGGAGGTCACACACGTCGAACAGTGGCATCCCTCGGGCACCCGATGGCGATTTCGGGACGTAGCGCCCGGTCGCTATCGGTGGAGTCGCGTCGATTTACACCCGCCGTCAGACATCAGCGAACGTGGCACGTATAGGATCGACGCAACCGGAGGTGTGACTACCGGCACCGAACGGACAGCCTCGGCAACCGTCGTCGCCGATCCGAACAAGGACCGCGGCCTCACATCGTGTACACGTCGCTGATTCTGCCTCGATGCGAGATACGCGCGCTACATTCCATCCCTGACAAGAAGCGGATGCGGACACGTTCCCAGTACGGGGGAATCAAATGGCCGGCTTGAGTACTCGCCACATCACGCCGGGACGAAATAGCGTGGATGGCGGTTTCTCCATCATAATGACGCGGATGAAGCGCTCGGACAGGTCACTGTCAGTATGGGCTTTCCTGGTGAGGCGAGACAGGTACCAGCCCATGAGACCGGTTCCGCGGGGCTTGGGCCCGGTCGTTTCGGGGAACTGGAAATCGGCTCCGACCGCCATCATCCACGCGACATCGACGATCGGTTCGACCTCGTCGAAGAACTCGAGCCCGAGACCGCCGAGACCGTTCTCCGCGAGCGCGTGATGCAACACCAGTGCGTGGAGCGCCGCTACTGACATCCCCTGGCCGTATATCGGATTGTAACTCGCAATCGCGTCACCGACGACCAGGAACCCATCGGGGAAGCGGTCGAGTTCTTCGTAGTAGCGCCGGCGATTCGAGGGGAACGGATAGTAGTCGACGTCCTCGGAGAGAATCTCGTGACCATCTAAAATCTCTTCGACTTCGGTGATTTGCAGCGTCGACGCGAAATCACGGAACTCGTCAGCGTTCCGCGGTGGGTCATCGCCGTGTACGCCGTGCAAGACCACCTGCCACCGATCGTTTTCGATGGGTAATGCGCCGCCACCTCGCGTATAGGGTGGCGATGCCGGTGCCCAGAATGCCCGCTGATCGTCAGTATCGCGTTCGACGGTCGTCGTGCTGTAGGCCAGGTCGACGTTGACTTCGGCAACTTCGGGCGACTCGTAGCCCTGGCTTTCTAACCACTTCGGCGTTCGACTCGTCCGGCCGGTCGCGTCGACGGTCAGGTCAGCCGATATAGCTGTCTCGGTGCCATCGCCATCCAGAACCTCTACGCCCGTCACGGTCGTTCCGCTCTCGTCTGTCCGATAGCCGACGACGCGAGTACCATCGTACAACTGCACGTCATCGATTTCCGAGACTCGCTTGCGAATCACGTACTCCAGCAGCGGTCGACTTCCCACATACCCCGGCATCCGAGTTGGGGGGTCGGCGACGTATCCGTCCTCGTCGTAGAAATTGAAATTCGAGGCCATATCAATTATCAAACCGCCTTCGGAAACCAAATCGTCGCCGTACCCCGGAAATAGGTCTTCGATTATCACCCGCCCCGCTTCTTGTAGTACGTGTGGTTGCCGGGCGTGCGGTGCCCCGTCACGCGTCTTCGGTTCGTCGGGTAGTTCATCCCGTTCGACCACGGTCACCTGGTCGAACCCGTCCGCAAGGACACGAGCTGCCAACAGGCCTGAAATACTCGCACCGACGACGACTGCGTGGTCTCCGACCCTGTTGATCCGTTCGGAGTCATATGCTGGGACGCTTTCTAACGTCATTGAGTTGTGCCGGGTAATTTTTCGATCAGTTCTTCGACTCCCGATGCGGGGTCGATTCCGCCACCATTGTCGTGGCAGTCATGCGTGTCGCCCCGTGGCGCTCCCCGTGGCCAATCTCCGAAACCAGCCTCTCTCGACAGAGCGAACGCCCACCTCCAATTTGAACAACGAGCGTGTTAAGCGTTGGCACGAATTTGCGCATACTCTCACTCGGAGTGGGGAATGTGCTGAACGTGCGCCCTGTATCCATCACGAGTGGTTCTGACACAACCCAGATAGTGCTGTTTTACTGGGTTCGGCAAGCACCCCTCCCACTAATGCCCGGACAGCAAGCCGCAAGAAGTTTTGCCACGCGTCGAGGAATCCCGCTATGGCTGCCCCCTTCGAGGGTTTCGTCGTTCCGTCCCCGGTGCACACGGCGGTGCTGGTGGTGGGCACGGCCGCCGTGGTCGCTCTCCTGTTCGCACTCCGGCCGCGGGTCACCGACGGGGTCGTGCTGGCGTTTGCACCCTGGATGGTCGTCGGCGCCGGGTTGCACGTCGTCTACCAGTTCGGCCTGCGGGCCGGTGTCGGTGGCTATCCGACGGCCGTCGAACCGCTCTTTTCGGCCCCGGCGGTCTATCTCACGACGTTTCTGCTCGCGGGCCTCGTCTGGGCCGGCGCCCTCGTCGGCGCCGACGCGACGCGGTCGGGACCCGAGGCCGGCGAGACCGTCGCGCTGTCCCTCGGCGGCGTGGGTCTCCTCGCGATGGTGGTCGTGGTCGCGGCCGTCGTCGTGGAGGGACGGGCCGCCGGCGACTCGCTCGAACCGGCCGTCCCGCTCGTCGGATTGGTCGTCTCGCTGGTCGTGACGGCCGGGGTCTACCGCCTCCTCGCCCTGTGGCGTCCCGCCGACATTGCCGCGTCGGGCCGTGCTGGCGTGCTCGTGCTCTTCGCGCACGTCTTCGACGGCGTCACGACCACCATCGGCGTCGACCTCCTGGGTACCGGCGAGCGGTCCGTCCTGCCGGCCCGCATCATGGATTTCGCCGCGGCGCTGCCGACGGAACCGTACCTCGGGACCGGGTGGCTGTTCGTCGTCGTCAAGATCATCGTCGCGTCGCTGGTGGTCGTCTTCTTCGCCGACTTCGTCCGCGAGGAACCCGTCCGGGCGAACCTCCTCCTGGCCGTGGTCGCGGCCGTCGGACTCGGGCCGGGCGCGAACAACTTCCTCCTCTTTCTGTTCGGCGGGTAGGCGACACCCCGAACCGCGACCGGACGCACTTCCCGACCCCCACGCGCTCGGAACCCGGCCGAATTTTGTGTCCGGCCTCGAAGAGCGGCCATGGCCAAGCAACCGCACTTGCTCGTCGAGTCCGGTGACCTCGCGGACGTCGCGCTCGTGCCCGGCGATCCGGGCCGCGTCGACCGCATCGCCGGCCACTGCGAGGACGCCACGACCGTTGCCGAGAACCGGGAGTACAAGCTGGTCGACGCCTCCTACGAGGGCCGGGATCTGACGATTTGTTCGACCGGCATCGGCGCGCCGTCCGCCGCTATCGCCGCGGAGGAACTGCACGCGGTCGGCGTCGAGACGCTGATCAGGGTCGGGACCACGGGCGCCCTCCAGCGGGGCATCGAGATCGGCGACATGGTCGTCGCCACCGGCGCCGCCAAGGACGAGGGGACGACAAAACGCTACGAATCCGCGACCGTCCCCGCCGTCCCGGATTATGAGGTGTTATCCGAACTCGTGGCGGCCGCCCGGAACAATACCGAAAACGTTCACGTCGGTCCCATCGCCACCGACGACGCCTTCTACGCCGAGACAGACGAGTACGTCACCGCCTGGGAGGACGCGGGCCTGCTCGCCGTCGAGATGGAGGCGGCTGCCCTGTTCACGCTCGCCCGCCGCAAGGGGATGGCTGCCGGCGCCATCTGCACCGTCGACGGCAACCTCGTGGAGGGCACCCAGAAAGGCGAGACCGACGACGAGGAACTCCCCGAGAAGGCCAAGGACAACGTCGACCGCGCCATCCGAATCTCGCTCGATGCCGTGACGCGGCTGTAATCAAAACCACGAAATCGGCAGTAGACTTCCCGACAGACAGAGATATTTCACGTCCCAAGATACCAGCCGCACAGGAGTGGGGAGAAAAACAGCGTCAGCGGGACGGCGATCCAGACCTGTCCGGCCAGCACATTATACTGGCCGATGGTCACAGAGACCGGCGTCCCCTCGATGTACCCGACCAGGAACTCGAATCCAACTGTCAGCACCGTCCAGAGTGCCCCAACGAGGACTAATTCGACCCCCGTGTACGCGATTGGTGACCGGGCAAAATAGAGAAAAGAGAGACCGATAATCGCAGCCACCAGCAGAGCTGTACTGACGACGTGACCCGCGTACGAACCCACGCGCGGAATCAGCACCACTTCCCTGAACCCACCGTTCACGACGGCGACAGCTGCCATGACCACCCAGATACCGAGCGGATACAGAAACACGCGGGGTCGAACCGATTGCCCAGCCAGTGCGATCAACGAACTCATTCCTGTTTCTGCTCGGTCGCGGGTCCGGTGAACTGTATGCCTGACTACGATCCCCCACCGTCGACCGGGACCGTCGCGCCGTTGACGAAACTCGCGTGCTCGCTGGCGAGGAAGGTCACCAGCTTCCCCAGGTCGAGCGGGTCGCCGGGCTCCTCGTAGGGATTCCCCGCCAGCGTGGCGGCCCACGCCTCGTCGGGGTCCTCGTACTGGCCTGCCCGGACCTGCTCGACCAGCATCCCCTCCAGGTCCTCTGTCTCGTGGGGACCCGGGACGACGGCGTTGACCCGGACCGCGGGTGCGAGCGTGCGCGCCTGGGTTTCGGTGACGCCCTGGACCGCACGACCGAACGCTGTGGCCACGGAGAACTCCTCGGCCAGCGCCGGGATGGCGGGGTTGGTCACGTTGACGACCGACCCGTACTCGGAGGCTTCGAGTTCGCCGCGGGCCTCGCGTATCGCCCAGACGGCGCTCATGAACAGCCGGTCGAACCCCCGGAACCAGTCCTCGTCGGCCACGTCGAGCGCACCCACCGGTTCGAGCGGCCGGGGGCCGGTGACGAGGTGGTCGATGCCGCCATACTGGTCGACGGTCCGCTCGACCAGTGCCTGCACGTGGTCGGGGTCGCGGATGTCCACTTCAAGCCCGAAGATTTCGCCGTCGCCCAGCGCGTGCAACCGGTCGCTGGCGTAGGCCAGGTCGTCGAGGTTCGGGGCCGCCAGCGCGACCTTCGCGCCCTGCCGGGAGAACGCCTCCGCGCAGGCGTGTCCCAGCCCGGTCGCGCTGCCCGTCACCAGCGCCACGTTACCGTCGAGTCCGAGGTCGATGTCCATACCCGCCCGTCCGGCAACCAGGCGTAAAACCTTCATGCTGCTGGCGTCCCCGCGGTCGGGCCCGAAGGCTGCCACCGTGATCGCGAACACAAAAAGTCATCCGTGGGAAATTTTGTGCGAGATAACTATTATCCGTGCCAACGGTCAAGAGTGAGAGTGACGGCCAGCCACCGACGCTGGTACGTCAGTTCGATCAACATGCCCGAACACGAACAAAAGGATCTGGTCAGACGCTATCTGCACGCCTTCAACGAGCGGGACAGAGACACGCTAACAGAATTGCTCGCGGACGACGTCGTCGAACACGGCGTCCATCAGACGCTCCGCGGTCCCGAGGAGGTCGTCGAGGTCCTCGACAATCACTTCGAGATCTTCCCCGACTACTCCGGAGAGGCGGGACACGTCGTCGCCGAAGACGACATCGTCGCAGTACAGTACAGAGCCCGGGGCACTCACACCGGCGAATACCAGGACGTCGAACCAACCGGCCACACGGTCGAGTGGACCGGGATGGCGATGTACCGGGTCGAAGACGGCGAGATCGCCGAAATCTGGATCGAAGAGGACAGGCTGGGACTCCTCCAGCAACTCGAAGTGGTCGACCGGCCCGCACACCTCCGGATCTGAGGCCGGCCGGCGTTTTCGCGAGCGGCGTCGTTTCGACTCCTCTCTGCGGAGCGAGTGGGTCACGGCGGTCGCGCTCTGCGTCCCGTCTGTGACGGACAGAAGAGTCCTCACCGCGGTCTCGCACCGTCGAAACCGAACGCGGCCGGACCGCTCAGTCGCTGTTGGCGTCCTCGCGGGCGTGGAGTTTCGCCTGCTCGCGGGCGCTGGGGTTGACCGACGGCTTGAACGGCACCTTCGAGACCTGCGCGTAGACCGGCTCGCCGGGCTCCTCGGCGTACTCGTCGGGGACGTGGACCTGGAATTCGATGTCGGCGTTATCGGCGGCGTCGTACACGCTGTCGTCCAGCGGGACGCCCAGCGGTTCGAGTTTCTCCGCGGGCACGAACGCGAGCGCGAGGTTGGTCTCGAGTTCGGGGTTGTACCACGGCGAGGTGACGTAGCCACACTTCTCGCCGGTTTCGGGGTCCGAGACCAGCCAGAAGTCCGGTGCGTAGTCCTCGATGGGTTCGCCAGCCATCTTCAGGCCGACCATCTTGTGGTTGAACGGGTAGTTGCCGTTCTCGATCTGTTCTTGCTGGCGTTCGAGTTCCTCTTTGCCGATGTAGTCGGCGTCCTTGTCGTCGGGAACCTGGTAGCCGAGGTTGACCTGGAACGGCGAGGTCTCGTGGTCCATGTCCTGGCCCCACGAGAGGATGCCCGCCGCGATGCGGCGGTGGTGGGCCGGCGCGACCTGCATCCCGCCGTGGTCGACGACGGTCGCGTGGACGGGGTCCCAGACTGCGTCGGCGTTCTTGGTAGCGTCCCGGACATAGATCTCGAAGCCTTTCTCGCCGGAGAACCCGGTCTGGCTGATCAGGCAACTGACGCCGTTGATCTCCGCTTCCATCAGCCCGTAGTAGGGAACCTCGTGGACCTCCTCGCCGAGGAACTCCTCCATCACGTCGACCGAGCGCGGTCCCTGGATCTGCATCGGCGCGACGTCGATCTCGTCGATCTCGACGTCGAAGTCCATCCCCACGTTGACCCCCTGGAGCCACTGCATCAGCGTCGAATCCGAGATCGAGAACCAGAACTCGTCCTCCGCGGGCCGCAAGAGCACCGGGTCGTTGAGAATGCCGCCGTCCTCGTTACAGAGGATGACGTACTTGCCTTTCATCACGTCGATGTCGGTGGCGTCGCGCGTGATGACGTAGTTCGTGAGCGCCTCGGCGTCCGGGCCCTTCACCCGGATCTGGCGCTCGACCGCGACGTCCCAGAGGGTGACGCGGTTGACCAGCGCGTCGTACTCCTTCATCATGCCGCCGTCTTCCGGCTCTACCATCCCACGCGGGTGGTAGATGCGGTTGTAGACCGTACACCGCCAGGCGCCGTTCTCGACGAACGACTTGTGGAAGAACGGAGACTTGCGCACCCGCGTCGAAACGAGCATTTCGATCCCCGGATCCCCCGACTGGCGCAGGTTCCGCGGCAGCACGCGGTCGGACTGGTCGACGCTCGGAAAGTTCGGATGTTCCTGATCTTCCGCCATTTCGATTTCCTGGTCTGACATCGACGCCAACGTTCACACCCAGTCTACATAAAAGAGCGGAGTTTGTCTGTACGGTTTTCACTACGTGACAGATACTCGACGGGTTGTGGTTTGTTCGGTGCTCTTCGGCTCTATTCGAGTTTCGAGCGTCGCCAGTCCTCGGTATCGGGCACTTGGTTGAACGTATAGATGTGGAGCCCGCGGATGCCGTACTCGGGGTCGTCGACGTACGGTGCCAGCCCGTCGACCAGCTCGTCGGGGGTGTATTTCCCGCGCGAGCCGACGAGTTGCTTGACGAACCCGAAGACGCCGCTGGTCTTCCGGAGGAATCGAACCGAGTCGCCGACGCCGACCTTCCGGGAAATCTGGAGCAACCGCTGGTACTTCATCACGCCCGGGATGCCCACCTCGACGGGCAAGTCCACCCCTCGGTCGCGGATCTCTTCCACCCAGTTCACGATTGCCTCCGGGTCGTAACAGAGCTGGGTGGTGATGTAGGTCGCGTAGGGCGCCTTCTCGTCCATCGCCTCGGCCAGCGTCTCCTCGCTGAGGAAGTCGTGGCCCTCCGGGTAGCCGGTGATGCCGACCTCCTCGAATTCGTGGTCCAGTTCGTCCAGCGCGACCAGCAACTCGTAGGCGGACTCGAACTCGCCGACGGGGTCCTCGCGGTCGCCGCCGGGGACGAAGATGTCCGTGATACCGACCTCCGTCATGCGGGTCGCGATCTCGTCGAGGTGCTCCTTGTCCTCCACGTAGCGGGCTGCGATGTGGGGGATGATCTCGTATCCCTCCTTCGCGGCTTTCTCGGACCACTCGATCGTGGCGTCGAGTCCGAGCGTCGGCGAGGCAGTGATCGTGATCTCGGCCCCGTCCGGGAGGTGCTCCATCTGGTCGCCGAAGCTGTCGAACGGCATCAGTTCGAACCGTGGATTGGCGAGCAGCGTTTCCGTTCCGTCTTTCAGTTTCGAGCGTGAGGTGAGTGGCATGGTATGGGGGAGTGTCGCGCCCGCGGGAGGGAGGTCCGTGCGGACGTCACCGTTCGTCTAAAGGGACGGCGACTGCGAAGTTAGGTCTTTCCCACTGTCTGTCACCCGACCCGCCGTGCGTCTCTCATCTCATCCGACGGCCTCTCGGCCGGGCGGTCACCTTCGTGCGTGGCCGTTCGGCTACACATGAAACGAAAGCTACCAGTTGTGGAAGCGCAACGGGGGCCGGAGACAGACGTGTCGCAAGCGACGGGAAACCCGGGGATTTCATATCCCTCGGACCGACGAACGACTATGGCCCGCACTTGGACAGCGGCGACAGTACGGCGAGGTGTCACGGCGTGACCCACGTCCTCGACGGCAACGCGGTCGGCGACCGCATCCGTGGCGAACTCGAAGACTGTATCGAGACGCTCGCCGAGGCGGGCGTGACGCCCGGACTGGCGACGGTGCTGATGACCGAGGATCCCGCCAGCGAGACGTACGTCTCGATGAAACAGCGGGCCTGCGAGGAAATCGGCATCAACGGCATCCACCGCAAACTCGACGCCGACGCCCCCGCGGCGGACCTCTTTGCCGCCATCGAGGACCTCAACGAGGACCCCGAGGTACACGGCTTTCTCGTCCAGATGCCCGTCCCGGATCACGTAAACGACCGGGAGGTGCTGCGCAGCGTCGATCCCATCAAGGACGTGGACGGCTTCCATCCGGAGAACGTCGGCCGACTGGTCGCCGGCGAGGCGCGCTACAAGCCCGCGACCCCCCACGGCGTCCAGAAGCTACTCGAGGCCGCAGACGTCGACACCGAGGGCAAGGACGCCGTCATCGTCGGCCGGTCGGACATCGTGGGCAAACCGATGGCGAACCTCCTCATCCAGAAGGCACCGGGCGGCAACGCGACCACGACGGTCTGTCACTCCCGCACCCAGGACCTCGCTTCGAAGACCCGCGGGGCCGACATCGTCATCGCCGCCACGGGCGTCCCCGAGATGATCGACGGGTCGATGCTCTCGGAGGGCACGGTCGTCATCGACGTCGGCGTCAACCGCGTCGACGCGGATAACGAGAAAGGCTACGAACTCGTCGGCGACGTCGAGTTCGAGTCCGCCAAGGAGAAGGCAGACGTCATCACGCCCGTCCCCGGCGGCGTCGGGCCGATGACCATCACCATGTTGCTGTACAACGCCGTCAAGGCCGCCAGCATCCAGGAAGGCGTCGACGTGGACCTACCCTGACGGCTTGGTTCGGTCGCACTTTTCTCGACCTCTTCGTCAGTATTCGTTTCGACGCCCGTCCTCCGTGACGGCGATTTAAGACAGCGGGGTGCAGATTCCCGGTAGATGACAGACCAGACGTCGATACGGAACCGTCGGGAACTGGCAATCACACCGGCACGCGACCTCGCACTCGACTGTATCGAGGCGGGCATCGAGGCGGCCCACCCGCGCCAGGTGGTCCGGTCCTCGGTGTCGCTGGAGGGGGACAGACTGACCGTCGCGGACGCGACCTACGACCTCTCGGCGTACGAGGAGGTCCTGCTCGTCGGCGGCGGGAAGGCGACGGGCACCGTCGCCACGGTGCTCGCGGAGATTCTCGGGGATCGGCTCACCGGCGGCGCCATCGTCACGACGGAGTCCGTCTCGATCCCGGGCGTCGAGTCCTTCGAGGGCGGGCATCCGGTCCCCAACGAGGAGGGCGTCGCGGGTGCACGGCGGGTGCTCGAACTCGCTGACGGAGCCGGCGAGGAGACGCTCCTCCTCGCTGTGATCACCGGCGGCGGGAGCGCACTGATGGCTGCTCCCGCCGAGGGTATCGAACTGGGGGACGTCCAGGCGGTGACCGACGCGATGCTCGACGCGGGCATGGAGATCCACGACATCAACGCCGTCCGCAAGCACGTCTCGGCGATCAAGGGCGGCACCCTCGCCCGCCGGGCGGCCCCCGCCTCGGTCTGTACGCTCGTGTTCAGCGACGTCGTGGGCAACGACCTCAGCGTCATCGCCAGCGGCCCCACGGTTCCCGACGACACCACCTACGCCGACGCACTCGACGCGCTCGACCGCCACGGCGTCGACGCGCCCCCGGCAGTCCGGGACCGACTGGAGGCGGGCGCAGCCGGTGACGTTCCGGAGACGCCGGACGCCTCCGATCCGGCCTTCGAGAGCACGGACACCCACGTCCTCGCGGACGGCATGACGGCGCTCCGGGCGGCACGCGAGGTCGCCGACGAGGCTGGCTATCGGACGCTCGTCCTCTCCTCGCGCTTGCGCGGCGAAGCGAGGGAGGCCGCCAAGATCCACGCCGGCGTCGCCGAGGAGTGTCACGCTACCGGCACGCCACTCGAGCCGCCGGCGGTGGTGCTCTCGGGCGGCGAACTCACCGTGACGGTCAGGGGTGACGGCTCGGGCGGCCCCAGCACGGAGTTCGCAGTGACGGCGGGCCTGGAGATCGCCGGCGACGCCGGAACCACGGTCGCGGCCGTAGACACCGACGGGATCGACGGCCACGCCGACGCGGCGGGCGGGCTGGTCGACGCGAAGACGGTCGCGGACCCCGCCGAGGCGCGTGCGGCGCTCGCAAATAGCGACGCGGCGACGTACCTCCGGGAGCGAAACGGCGCCATCGTGACCGGGCCGACGGGAACGAACGTCAACGACCTGCGGATGGTCGTGCTGGAAGACGAGTGACCCGCTCGCTGGCTACTTCCGCTGCCAGTCCTCGACCGCGGAGTTGGGCAGTTCCTCGCCCCGGAGCCCGGCGAGGAGGTTCTTGGCGGCCATCGTCGCCATCTTGTCGCGGGTCTGAATGCTCGCGCTGGCGATGTGGGGCGTGACGACCAGTTTCTCGGGAACGTGCCGGGTGATCTCGTGATCGCCCGGCAGCGGCTCGGGGTCGGTCACGTCCAGCCCCGCGCGCTCGATCCAGTCGTTTTCGAGCGCTTTATCGAGTGCCTCCGTGTCGACGACGGGTCCGCGACTGGTGTTGACCAGGACGGCGCTGTCTTTCATCGCCCGGAGTTCGTCTTCGCTGATGTAGTGGTGGGTCGGCTCCATCAGTGGGACGTGGAGCGTCACGAAGTCGCTCCGTTCGAGGAGTTCGTCCTTGGAGACGTACTGGGCGTCGACGCCGTAGTCGGCGAGGTCCTCCTCCACGTCCGGCTGTGGCTCGGCGTCCGTGTAGAGGACGTCCATGTCGAACCCGGCGGTCCGCTGGGCGACCACCGAGCCGATGTTCCCGAGCCCGACGATGCCCAGGGTCGCCCCCGAAACGTCCGGCCCCGTGAGCAGTTTCGGACCCCAGGTCTCCCACTCGTCGGCGAGGACGTACTCGCTGCCCTCGACCGTCCGCCGGGCCGTCGTCATCAACATCGCCCACGCGAAGTCGGCCGTCGTATCCGAGAGAACGCCGGGCGTGTGCCCGACCGCGATGCCGCGCTCCATGGCGGCGTCGATGTCGACGTGGTCGTACCCGACCGAGAACGTGCTGATCACGTCGAGGTTCGGCGAGGCGTCCATCACCTCGCCGTCGGTCTCGTCGGTCAGCAGGCAGAGCAGCCCGTCCGCCTCCAGTTCTTCGAGTCGCTCGATGATGTGATCCTTCTCCGGAGGGAGCTTGCCGTCCCAGACGTGCATCTCCGTCTCGGCCGCGACGAGTTCGAGCCCCGCGTCGGGGATCTCGCGGGTGACGTAGACGACGGGGTCGCTCATCAGATGAATCCCTCCGTTGCGAGGCGGTCGACGGCCTCGCGGATGCGCTCCTCGGTGTCGACCAGCGAGACGCGGACGTAGCCGGGCGTGTTGAACGCCTCGCCCGGTACGAGGCCGACGCCGGCCTCGCGGGCCGCGTCCTTGCACCACTGCATGTCGTCGTCGGCGTCGATGGGGAACATCGCGTAGAACGCCGACTCGGGTTCGGCGATCTCGGCACCGCGCTCGGCAAAGAGGTCCACGAGCACCTCCTTGCGGCGCTCGAAGGTCCCGAGCATGTTGTCGACGATGGCGTCGGTGTCGGCCTCCGAGAGGGCGTAGGCCGCGGCGTGCTGGGAGAAGTTGACCGCACACGAGACGGCGTGGCTGTGGACCCGGCCCGCCATGGTCGTGTGGTCGGTCGGCGCGGCCATGATCCCCAGCCGGTAGCCCGTCATCGAGTAGGTCTTCGAGACGCCGTTGATGGTGACGGTCCGGTCGAACATCCCGTCCATCGCGGCGAGGCTGGGCTGGTCACCCTCGAAGATGAGTTCCTTGTAGATCTCGTCGGAGATGACCGCCAGGTCGTGGTCGACCGCCAGGTCACGGACGCCCTCGAAG
>JAHENO010000259.1 GCA_018609945.1 Haloarculaceae archaeon
ACCATCCGCGACAGCCTTCTTGTGCGTGGGTCCGTACGTGACGGTATGCCAACCCTCTACGCCGCGCTCGGGGACCGGTTGCTCGTGGTCCGCGGGGAGGGGACAGCCGACGGAGGCAGCGCTACTCCCGAAGAGTGGACCGCAACGGAGGCTCTCGTCGGCCGCGAGTTCGAGTGCGTCGCGGCGTCGCCCGAGCGACCCGGGCGGGTCTTCGCCGGTACCGTCGAGTCCGGCCTCCTCCGGAGCACGGACAGCGGCCGGACGTGGGAGTCGGTGGGCGCGTTCGCCGACCGCGTGACCGCGGTGACGGTCAGCCCGCACGAGGCCGACACGGTCTGGGTCGGGACCGAACCCAGCGCCGTCTACCGCTCGTTCGACGGGGGCGAGACCTGGGAGGGGTGTGGGGGGCTGACCGACCTGCCCTCGGCCGACCGGTGGTCGTTCCCGCCCCGGCCCCACACACACCACGTCCGCTGGCTGGCAGTCAACCCCCACGACCCGGCACACGTCTACGTCGCCATCGAGGCCGGCGCGTTCGTCCGCACCGTCGACGGCGGCGACACCTGGGAGCCCCATCCCGAGGGCGCCCGGCGGGACAACCACACGCTCGCGACCCACCCCGAGGCGCCGTGTCGCGTCTACGCGGCGGCCGGTGACGGCTACGCCGAGTCCCCCGACTGCGGTTCGACCTGGACGTACCCGCAGGAAGGACTCGAGCACCGCTACGTCTGGGGGCTGGCCGTCGACCCGGGCGACCCCGGGACCGTGGTCGTCTCCGCGGCGAGGGGTGCCCGCCGCGCCCACCAACCCGAGGCTGCAGGGTCGTACGTCTATCGCCGTGACGGGAACGGCGAGGACGACGGGACCGACGGCGGCGGGAGAGACCGCTGGACGACGGCGATGGACGGGCTGCCGGACCCCAGGGGGACCGTCCGGGCGGTACTGGCCGCGGGCGACCCGGGCGAGTTCTACGCGCTCACGAACCGCGGGCTGTTCCGGAGCGGGGACGCGGCCCGGTCCTGGGGGGCGCTGGAGATCGAGTGGCCCGACGCGTACGAATCGGAGGTGGGGCGGGGACTGGCAGTCGTCGGCTGATCGTCGGTTACTGGTACATGCCGAGCGGTTCGGCGCGGGTACTCTCCTCCTCGGCCTGTTGCATCCGCTGGGCGAGTTTCTCGCGGGCCTCCGCGATGCGGTCGGCCTGTTCGACGAGGTGGTCGGTGTCCACCTCGACGGCAGCCACCGGGCCGACTGCCTGCGTCAGCAGGACACGCGCGGCCTCGGGGTCGGGGAAGTTGGCGTTCGCCTGGACGACCAGCCCGAGGGCGTCCAGGTTCTGCTTGCCGGCCTCCGCGAGCAGGGCGCCGGTCGGACCGCTTATCATCCCGTTCTCCGAGGGTGTGTCGATGTCGTACTCGGCGAGCAATCCGGCGGCCTCGCCGGTGCTGACGCCGTACATCTCGGGAACGCCGTCCTTCTCCTGTGGAATTCCGCTGAGATAGAGCGGTAACACGTCGTTCTCGGCCAGCCACCCGGTCACACAGGAGGCAAAATCCTCGGCAGCGTTCGGGGAGACGGGGATGTCACTCTGGAGGACCAGCAGGTCCCGTGTCTCGTCGGCGTAGAACCGCACCGGCGGCCGGATGTCGGGCTCGTCCTCGGCGTAGATTGCGACGTTCGGGATGCCATCGCAGTGACAGGACGCGACGTGGGTCATGTCGAACTCCCGGACGAGGTGGTCGGCGGCGATCTTCCCGACGAGGCCGACGCCGGGCAGCCCCTCCACGAGGACGGGCGACTCCAGGTCGACCGACTGGTGTTCTTCGATACGTGCCATAGTCGAAGGGGGAACGGCCAGGGACTTAACGTTCTGTGTCGGACCGACCCGAAACCCACAAACGCCGACCCGTCCAAGCGGAGCCGATGGACGTCCTGGCGCGATACGAACCGCTCGTCGACGACTTCGAGGCCTTCCGGGCGGCCTGCGAGCGCCCGCTTCCCTCGGTCGTGCGCGTCAACACCCTCCGGACCACTGTCGAGCGCGCCCGGCGTGCCATGACGGCGGATGGGATCGACGTCGAGTCCGTCGGGTGGCACCCGCACCTGCTGAAACTCGACGATCAACCCGGCGCGAACTGGCCGTACGTTCACGGGTGGATCCACGGCCAGGAGGAGGTCTCGGCCCTGCCGGCCCGGGTGCTCGACCCCGCTCCCGGCGAGCGCGTCTGGGACGCCTGTGCCGCGCCGGGGAGCAAGACCACGCAACTGGCGGCGCTGATGGACGACCGCGGGCTGGTGGTCGCCACCGACGACAACCTCGGCCGGCTCTCGGCGCTGCGCTCGAACACGGAGCGCCTCGGCGTCACGAACGTCGCTGTCACCAACGAGGACGCCCGCGTCCACTCGCTGCAGCCCTTCGACGAAGAGCCCTACGACCGGGCGCTGGTGGACGTGCCCTGCTCGTGTGAGGGAACCGTCCGGAAGAATCCCGACACGTTGGCGGAGTGGACCATAGAGCACGTCCGCGGGATCGCCGGCGCCCAGAAGGGCATCCTCCGGCGTGGGGTGCAGGCCACCCGCCCCGGCGGGACCGTCGTCTACTCGACGTGTACCTTCGCACCCGAGGAAAACGAGGGCGTCCTCGACCACGTCCTCGCGGAGGAGTCGTGTCGGCTGGTCGAGGTCGACCTCCCGCTGGAGTCTTCGCCGGGCGTCACCGAGTGGGAGGGCGAGGAGTACGACCCGAGCGTCGTGCGGGCCCGCCGGATCTACCCCCACCAGAACGACACCGGCGGCTTCTTTTGTGCGAAACTGGAGGTGACCGGCTGATGGACGAGGATGGCGGTGGGGACGGCGCAGCCGACTCCGGGGACGCCCCGACCAACGACGGGCAGCGCTTCGACCGCCTGCCTGCCACCGCGGACGAGCGCACAGTCCCGGAGCGGCCGACCCGCGAGGAAGTGCTGGCGTGGTGGGACGAGCGGTTCGGTATCGAGCCCGCTGTCTTCGCGGAGCATACGTTCTGGGAGCGGGGCAGCGGCAAAATCTGGGCGTTCCGGGGCGAACTGACGACGCCCGTCGAGATCGAGGCGCTGGGGATGACGTGCCTGCGCACCCGGCAGGAACACTGGAAGCCGACGATGTCGGCGATCCAGCGGTTCGGCGAGCACGCCACGCGCAACGTCGTGCACCTGGCCCGCGAGCAGGCGGCGACGTTTCTCGCCGGGGAAGACCAGGACCTCGACTGGGATGGCGACTGGGGGTATCTGGTGGTAACGCACGACCTCGCGGGCGGGTCGGAACCGCTCGGCGTCGGCCTCTACGTCTACGGCGAATTGCGCTCGCAGGTCCCGAAGGGACGACGCCGGGATCTTCGGTAGGTGTGGCAGTTGTTCGCAATCCTCTGGAGAGAAGATGGTCAGGGACGCCCTCAGTCACGACAGCAAGAAAGCCCCACCCGGCGTAGCTTGGTCGGCCAACCGATATGGGTGGGGCTTTCTTGCTGTGCTCAAAGACAGACAATACAGATCTGAACACTTCCGCCGCTCCCGACCGCGCCACCTTAGAGAGAGCGTCCCGAACGGCGTGTATGGAACTCGTCTCGGTCGCGGCCCTGTCGGACAACCGCGTCATCGGCGACGGCGACGACATCCCCTGGGATTCGATCCCCGAGGACAAACAGCAGTACCGCGGGCGGATCGCGAACTATCCCGTCATCCTGGGCCGGCGGACCTTCGAGATGTTCGCTGACCCGCCCGGGCAGATCCAGATCGTCATGAGCCGCAGCGAGCGCGAGCACGACCGCGACACCACATTCCACGCGAGCAGTGTCGCGGAGGCCGTCGACATCGCGGCCGAGCACGGCGCCGACCGGGCGTACGTCATCGGCGGCGCGGAGATCTACGAACTGTTCCAGCCCCACCTCGACCGGATGGTCCTCAGTCGCGTCCCCGGCGAGTACGAGGGTGACGCCTTCTATCCCGAGTGGGACGAGGCGGAGTGGACGCTGGCCGAGGAGACAGAATACGACCGGTTCACGCTCGAAGAATGGCTGCGCGACCGCGAGGGATGAGCAGGAGGTATCACTCCCGTTCCCGCACGGTCCCACCGCCCAGTCCCTCCCACGCGACGCGGTAGCCCAGCCGCGTCACTTATTTGTCACACCCGCGTTGTTGCAGACACGATGGGTGGACTCTCTGTCTGGTACGACGAAGAGGGTGACTACCTCGAACTGACACGCGAGGAGGAAACCGGCTTCTTCGTCGATCTGGGCGACGGGGTCTTCGAACGGGTCAACGAGGAGGGTGAAACGGTTGGCGTCGCGGTCCTCAACGTCTCCTCGCGGAAGGAACGCGAACTGCCGTTCGACGTCACCTTCGAGAAGCGTTCGGAAGCGTGAAGCGTTTCTCCGACTACGCCGATAGAGACGTTCGACTCACCGACGAGCGTCTCGAACACATCGAGCGACGCCCCGAGATGGAGGGGCAGATCGGTCGCATCGAGGAAACCCTTCGAGAACCGGATGAAGTCCGCGAAAGCGAGGGAGACGAGAGCGTCTTTCTCTACTACCGGCAGTACGACGAGACCCCAGTGACCGAAAAATATCTTCTCGTGGTCGTGAAGGTCGGTGTCGAAAGTCCGTTCGTCATCACCGCGTTCTTCACCGACCGACTCAAAAGCGGGACGACAGTGGAAACGGAGTGACAGTTCTCATCCCCGCTCACGCACGGTCCCACCACCCAGTCCCTCCCACGCGACCCGGTAGCCCAGCCGCGAGAGGACGGCGCTGGCGTCGTCGATACCGTACTCCTCGAGGGTCGCCTCGGCCTCGCTGTAGTCCATCCCGGCCGCAATCTCATCAGCCAGATCATCGAGCACTGCCGGACGAACCAAGGTCCGGCCGACGCGCTCGTGTTCCGGGAAGGCCTTGCCCTCGATTGCGCTCTCGCTGACGCCATGCTCGGCGGCGACCGATTCGAGCGTCACCACGTCGGCCTCGGGCCGCAGTTCCTCGGGCAGGTCGGCGGCCGCCTCGGCGACCAGCCGCT
>JAHENO010000260.1 GCA_018609945.1 Haloarculaceae archaeon
AGACCGTCGTCGTCGAGCGAGAGTACGACGTGAAAGTGGAGAAGTACGACCGCTTCATGAAGCGGCGCAGCCGGATCCCGGCCCACGCACCCCCGTGCATGGACCTGGCGGAAGGCGACGAGGTCACGATCGCAGAGACACGACCGCTCTCGAAGACGAAGAGTCACGTAGTGGTATCGAGTAGCGCGGCGCACGGGGGCGCCGCGGAAGCAACGAGCGGCGGGAGCCGCGAGTCGGGAGGTGACGACTGATGGAAGCACTGAACGCAGACGTGACGCCCGGCCTCGAGAAGGGGTCGCTGGTGACGTGTGCCGACAACACGGGCGCACGCGAGCTGAAGATCATCAGCGTCGACGGCTACTCGGGGACGCTCAACCGCCATCCCAGGGCCGGCCTGGGTGACAAGGTGACCGTCTCGGTCACCAAGGGCACCCCCGAGATGCGCCGGCAGGTGCTGAACGCGGTGGTCGTCCGCCAGCGCAAACCCATCCACCGGCCGGACGGGACCCGCGTCAAATTCGAGGACAACGCCGCAGTCATCGTCGACGAGAACGAGGACCCCCGGGGGACGGAACTCCGGGGCCCGATCGCACGCGAGGTCGCAGAGCGGTTCGGATCGATCGCGTCAGCAGCAACGATGATAGTATGACAGAACAACCACGCAAACAGCGAAAACAGACGGCCGAGGCCCCGCTCCACGAGCGCCACTCGGAGGTCCGTGCCACGCTCTCGGAGGACCTCCGGGAGCAGTACGGCCAGCGCTCGGTCCAGGTCAACGAGGGCGACACCGTCGAGGTACTGCGCGGCGACTTCGCCGGCGAGGAGGAGACCGTCGCGGGCGTCGACCTGAAGGACGCCACCGTCGAGGTGGAGAACGTCACCCTCGAGACCGCGGACGGCGAGGAGGTGCTCCGTCCCCTGGACGCGAGCAACCTCCGGGTGACGGACCTGGACCTCTCGGACGAGAAGCGACAGGCCCGGCTGGAATCGGAGGAGAAGAGCGCATGACACGACACCAGAAACGGCTGTCGGCACCCAAGCGGTGGCCGGTCGAGCGCAAGACCGAGACGTTCACCGTCAAGGCAGACGCCGGCCCGCACGGCGAGGCGGGGGTTCCCCTGCTGGTCGTCCTGCGGGACGTGCTCGGGTACGCCGACTCCCGGAAGGAAGCGCGGTACGCCCTGAACCAGGACAACGTCATCATCAACGGCAAGGCCGTCTCCGACGAGGAGCGGCCGGTCGGGATGTTCGACATCCTCGCCTTCGACGAGCGCGAGGAGTACTACCGCGTGTTCCCCGGCGAGGGCGGCCGGCTCGCGCTGACGCCCATCGACCGCGAAGCTGCCGGGAGCAAGCTCGGCAAGATCGTCGAGAAACGCGACGTCCCCGGCGGCGACGTCCAGCTAACGTTGCACGACGGCCAGACGCTGCTCGTCGAGGACGAGGCCTACACGCCCGGCGATTCGCTGGTCGTCGCCAACGAGGACGACGAGATCGTCGCGCACTTCGAGTACGAGGAGGGCGCACTCGTGACGGCCGTCGCCGGCTCGCACGCCGGCGAGATCGGCCGGATCGAGGAGATCCAGGTGACGCCCGGCAGCGCCGAGAACAACGTCATCGCCACACAGGACGACATCCCCGGCGTCTCCGGGGACGGCTTCGAGACCATCGCGGACTACGTCGTCGTCATCGACGAGAACTTCATCGAGGGCTCTGCGGAGTCCGACGACGAACCCGAGGAGGTTGAGGCTGACGATGAGGACGAGGAAGTCGAGGCTGACGAGGAAGCAGAGGCCGAGGCTGGCGACGAGGACGCAGAGGCCGAGGCTGACGAGGAAGAAGCGGAGAGCGAGGCCGACGCCGACGACGGTGACGGAGAGGACGAAGAGAGCGCCGCCGCCGATGACGACACCGATGACGAGGGAGGTGACCAGCAGTGAGTTCCGAGACTGAGAGCGGGGAGTTCCACGAGATGCGCGAGCCCCGCGTCGAGAAGGTCGTCGTCCACATGGGCGTCGGCCAGGGCGGGGTCGAACTCGGCAACGCCGAGGAGATTCTGACGGAGATCACGGGCCAACAGCCCGTGCGGACGACGGCGACGGCGACCGAGCCGGCGTTCGACATCCGCGAGGGCGACCCGATCGGCGCGAAGGTGACCCTTCGTGGCGAGGACGCGGTCGCGTTCCTGGAGACGTCGCTGGAACTGATCGACCTCTCGGTCGGGCAGTTCGACGACACGGGCAACTTCAGCTTCGGCGTCCCGGAACACACGGACTTCCCGAGCCAGGAGTACGACCCGACGATCGGCATCTACGGGCTGGACGTGACGGTCAACCTCGTGCGCCCGGGCTACCGGGTGGCAAAGCGGGACAAGGCCTCGCGGCCGATCCCCTCGAATCACCGGCTGGACGTCGCCGACGCGGTGGCGTTCGTCGAGGAGACGTTCGACGTGGAGGTCGACGAATGAGCGAGAGCGAGAGCGAACACGACGACAGCGAGCCCGACCCCACGGGCGAGCAGGCAGCGAAGCGAACAGAACAGCTCCAGGAGTGCCAGCGTTGCGGGCGCGAGCAGGGACTGGTCGGCAAGTACGACATCTGGCTGTGCCGGCAGTGCTTCCGCGAGGTCTCCCGGGGCATGGGGTTCAAGAAGTACTCATGACGAGCACAGATCCACTCGCCAACGCACTCTCGAGCGTGAACAACGCCGAGAGCGTCGGCCACCTGAGTCAGCGGGTATCGCCCGCCTCGAACGAGATCGGCAGCGTCCTCGAGGTCTTCTACGACCGCGGGTACATCGACGGCTTCCAGTACGTCGACGACGGCAAAGCCGGCGAGTTCGAGGTCGAACTGAAAGGCGCAATCAACGAATGTGGCCCGGTCAAGCCGCGCTACTCCGCCGGTGCAGACGAGTTCGAGAAGTGGGAGAAGCGGTTCCTCCCCGCCCGTGACTACGGGACGCTCGTCGTCACCACCTCGCATGGCATCATGAGCCACTACGAGGCCCGGCAGGAGGGCGTCGGCGGCCAGGTCATCGCATACGTATACTGATGGCACGAACAGAACTACAGCTACCGGACGAGGTGAGTGCCGAGGTCGACCACCTCGACCTCACCGTCGAGGGACCGAACGGCTCGGTGACACGCCGCCTCTGGTACCCGGACATCTCGGTCGCAATCGAGGACGGCGCAGTCGTCATCGAGAGCGACGCCGAGGACGCGAAGACCCTGTCGACGCTGGGGACCTTCGAGAGCCACGTCAGGAACATGTTCCACGGCGTGACCGAGGGCTGGGAGTACGAGATGGAGGTCTTCTACTCCCACTTCCCGATGCAGGTCTCCGTCGAGGGCGACGAGGTCGTCATCGAGAACTTCCTCGGCGAGCGCGCGCCGCGACGGACCGAGATTCACGGCGACACCGAGGTCGAAGTACAGGAAGAACTGGTGACGCTGCGCGGACCGAACATCGAGGACGTCGGCCAGACGGCCGCCGACATCGAGCAGCTGACGCGCGTCCAGGACAAGGACGTCCGCGTCTTCCAGGACGGCGTCTACATCACCAGGACACCGAACCGAGGTGAGGCCTGATGGCCGACGACGAACC
>JAHENO010000261.1 GCA_018609945.1 Haloarculaceae archaeon
GTGCTGGTACACCTCGTTCGGCGTTCCGACCTGCTGGAGGCGCCCCTCGTTGAGAATAGCGATGCGGTCGCCCATCGTCATCGCCTCCGCCTGGTCGTGGGTGACGTACACCGACGTCACGTCCAGGTCGCGCTGGAGCTGTGAGATCTCGGTCCGCATCCGGGTCCGGAGTTTCGCGTCGAGGTTCGAGAGGGGTTCGTCGAACAGGAACGCCTCGGGCTCGCGGACGATCGCCCGTCCGAGCGCGACCCGCTGTTGCTGTCCGCCCGACAGTTGCTTTGGCTTCTCGTCGAGCAGTTCCTCGATGCCCATCATCGCTGCGACGTCCTCGGCTTTCGTCGCGATTTCGGACTTCGAGAGGTCCGACGTGTACTTCAGCGAGAACCCGATGTTCTCCCGGACGGTCTTGTGCGGGTACAGCGCGTAGTTCTGGAACACCATCGCGACGTCGCGCTCTTTGGGTTCCTGGTCGTTGACGACCTCGTCGCCGATGGAGACGGTTCCCTCCGTGATGTCCTCGAGGCCGGCGATCATCCGGAGTGTCGTCGACTTCCCGCAGCCGGAGGGACCCACGAGCACCAGGAACTCGCCGTCTCCGACGGTCAGGGAGAGATCCTCGACTGCCATCACGCCCTCGCCGGACGGGTTGTACACCTTCGTCACGTCGTCGAGTTCGATCTCGGCCATCAGTCACTACCCCCCGCGGCGGCCGCCAGCACGTCCGGGTTGGCAACGTGTTCGGGCTGGTCGCCCTGGAGGAACCGCGCCAGGTCGTCGACGAGCATCGCGGAGTGGCGCTCGACGACTTCCTCGGCGGCGCCGCCCAGGTGGGGCGTCGTCACCACGTTGTCCATCTCCAGGAGCGGGTGGTCGTCGGGGAGCGGTTCCCGGTCGTAGACGTCCAGCGCCGCGCCGCGGAGCCCGCCGTTCCGGAGCGTCTCGACGAGCGCGTCCTGATCGATGATCGCCCCACGGGCGGTGTTGATGAAGTACGCGTCGTCGGGCATCGCCTCGAACTCGTCTGTGCCGAGCAGCCCGCGGGTATCCTCGGTCACGGGGCAGTGGACCGACACGAACGTCGACTCCCGGCAGAGGTCCCCGACGCCGACCTTCTCGACGCCGGCCTCGGCCATCGTCTCGGCGTCGACGTAGGGATCGTGGGCGACGACGTCCATCCCGAAGCCGACAGCCCGCTTTGCCACCTTGCGCCCGATGTCGCCGAAGCCAACCAGCCCCAGCTGTTTGTCGTACAGTTCCGGGCCCTTCAGTTTGGCGTACGGCGACGTGGCCGCGACGCCCCAGGTGACGTCCTCGCGCTCGCCCCCGGGGGCGGTGTCGTTCTGCGGCTCGCCGGTGTAGACGCCCGTGTGCAGCAGGTGGTGGCTGTGGGCGATGTGACGGGCTGCCGCGAGCATCAGCCCGAGCGTGAAGTCGGCGACGCTGACGGCGTTCCGGCCGGGTGCGTACAGCACCGGGATGCCGCGTCCGGTGGCCGCGGCAATGTCGACGTTGGCGTCCGGGCCGCCCCGCGAGCAGGCGATCACGTCGAGGTCCGCGGCGTCGAGCAGTTCCGGCGGAATGCCCTCGTACCCGACGACGAACACCGAGACGTCCTCGAGGAGTTCCTCGAGTTCCGTCGGGGAGTACCGCTCCTCGCGGTCGGCGATCGGGCGGTACGTCACGTCCAGCCCGACCTCGGTCTCCAGCCTGTGCAGGTTCCGTTCGTCCATGTTCGCTGTCACGAGTGCTTTCATGCGTCTCGAATATCTCCGTGGGGGTGTGTGGTCTGTGGGTCGTCCGCCGTCGCCGGCCCGACACCGGCGGTCATTCCTTGACCGCCCCCATGGTCATGCCGGCGACGAGGTAGTTCCTGATCGCGAGGCTCAGGAGGACGACCGGCAGGACCGTCATCGTGCCGGCCGCGCCGAGCTGGCCCCACTTTATTTCCAGGTAGCCCATCGTGGCCTGGATCGCGAGCGGCGCAGTCCGCCTCGCGCCGTCGACCAGGACCAGTGCCATCTGGAAGTCGTTCCACGAGAAGATGAACCCGATGAACGCCGCGGCGCCCACGCCCGGCGCGATCAGCGGCAGGGTCACCTCCCGGAACGCCTGCATCCGGGTACAGCCGCCGACCATCGCCGACTCCTCCAGCGAGACCGGGATGTCGTCGATGAATCCCTTGATGATCCAGATCATCAGCGGGAGCGTCAACAGCAGGTGGACGATGATCAGGCCGGGGCGGCTGTTCGTCAGTCCCAGCCGCTGGTAGAAGACGAACAGCGGAACCAGGATGGCGAGCGGGGGGACCATCCGCGTCGAGAGGATATAGAACGCGAAGTGGTGGCCGCCGGGCACGTCCATCCGCGAGAGGCTGTAGGCCGCCGGGATGGCGAGCAGCAGGCTGATCGCCACGGCCGTCGCCGACACGATCAGGCTGTTGAGCAGGAACACGTGGTAGCTCTCTTGAACGAACAGGTCGACGTAGTGTTCGAACGTCGCTACGAAAAACAGGAACTTCGGGGGCCAGTTCTGGATAGTGGCGCGGGTCTGGATACCCGTGACGAACATCCAGTAGATGGGGAACAGCATCCACAGGCTGATGAAGACGGCGACAGCGTATTTTACCGTCAGCTTCGCCGTCCCCAGCGGGTTCGCCCGGAGCCTGTCGATGTCGAACACGGAGCGGACGCTTCCCGCACCCGAGCGGACCGTCGTCAGCACTGAACCGAGACTCATACGATCACACCTCCCCGACCCATTTGAGGATGCCCATGGTGATGGCGATGGTGGAAATCAGCAGTATGAGCCCCAGCGCGGCGGCCCGCCCGCCGTTGAGGAAGACGAAGGCCGTCCGGTAGAGGTAGATGTTCAGGATCTCCGTTGCGGTCCCGGGTCCGCCCTCGGTGACCAGCCAGATGTAGTCGAACGTCCGGAAACTCCGCATGAGCCGGAACACCGCGGCGATGGCGATCATGTACTTGATGTGCGGGTAGGTGATGTGGTAGAACATTGCGTACCGCGGAGCGCCGTCGACTTCCGCCGCCTCGTAGAGGTGCTGTGGCACCGACAGCAGGCCCGCGTAGACGATCAGGA
Source organism: Haloarculaceae archaeon (assembly GCA_018609945.1). GTDB lineage: Archaea > Halobacteriota > Halobacteria > Halobacteriales > Haloarculaceae > SW-9-67-25. Next base: position 3,094 of record JAHENO010000261.1, read on the forward strand.
TGACCAGCGGCGTCCACTGCCAGGTGTCTATCATGAGGATCGTGAACATGGCCATCGTCCCGCTCGACGTCCACTCCGGCGCGGTGAAACCGAGGCTCTGGATGAACCAGTTGATGACGCCGATCCGGCCATCGAGCATCAGCCGCCACATCAGCCCTGTCGCGATGGGCGTCATCATCATCGGAATGACGAAGATGGTCCGGAAGATCGGGCGCCACGTCTTCGAGAGCGACTTGAGATAGACCGCGATGACGATGCCGAGAACCAGTTGGACCGAGACCCCGATGCCGGTGAACACGACCGTGTTCCGGACCGCGTTCTGGAACCGTTCGGTCCCGAACAGATCCCGGTACTGCTGGAGGCCGATGAACTCCGTTTCGGCGGCGAACCCCAGCGAGTCCAGTGCGTTGACGCTCATCCAGATGCTCTGGAGGAACGGATACAGCGTGAGAAACGCGAGCA
>JAHENO010000262.1 GCA_018609945.1 Haloarculaceae archaeon
CCCCTGTCACCTCGGGCGGTACAACGGCGAGTACGAGGCCCCCCGCGAGGTGGTGCGCGCGACCGGCGTCGACCTCGTGGAGATGCCCCGCAACCGCTCGGATTCCTTCTGCTGTGGTGGCGGTGGCGGCGGCCTCTGGATGGAGGTCACCGAGGAGACCAAACCCAGCGAGGAACGACTCCGGGAGGCCGTCGAGGACACTGCCACGAACGGTGCGGAGGTCGAGCAGTTCGTCGTCGCTTGCCCGATGTGCACGACGATGTTCGAGGACGGCCGCAAGACGGGCGGCTTCGAGGACGACCTCGAGATCGTCGACACCACCGAGTTGCTGGTCGAGGCTATCGAAGCGTAGGCCGCTGCCCGTTTCCGCACGGCCGTCTAGATCCGTTCGAGAATCGCGTCGCGGGCCCGTATGGCATCCGAGCGCTTCGTGCGCGGGAAAAAGAGCGTGTTCTCGTCGACGGGATGGGAGAATAGCCCGCCCTCGTCGGGCTCTATCCCGTCCTGTTTGATCTGGATGTGGCCCGACAGGATGCCCCCCGAGTAGTCGACGTCCCAGACCTCCTCGATGGGAATGAACTTGTCCTCGAACATCGAGTTCGAGGTGCGCTCGATCGTGATCCCGTCCTCGTGGACAGACAGCGTGCCGCCCTGGAGTTCACAGGAGACGACGGGATCCTCGACGGCGGGATCCTCGATGCCGGCATCCTCGGCGGGGGGACCGTCGTCGGTCATCGTCGGGGAGTGCGTGCGAGGCGGACAAAAACCCACCCGTCTACTCCTCGTCGATGAGTATCTCCTCGACGAGACGGGCCGAACCCCGGCGGAGCCGGCCGCTGACTGCCGTCGGCGAGACGCCGAGGCTCTCGGCCAGCCCTTCGAGGGACGTCTCCCGGGGTTCGTCGTAGAACCCGTGGACGTACGCGGCCACGAGCGCCTCTGTCTGTGCCTCCGTGAGCCCGAACTCCGACCGGGCGGGCCCGCCCTCCGACTGGAGGACGTCGAGCACGTCGAGCCTGATGTCCCGCTCGCGTGCCCGCTCGTGGAGCCGGTACAGGGATTCGTGATCCTCGAGTTCGAGCTTCAGTTCCCACCCGTCGGACCGGCTCTCCGTGTTCCGGACGAGCCCGCCCACCTCGTTGACCAGCGGGGAGATGAGCACGGCGTCGTCGCTGTACTCGATCTGGTAGGTCCGCCGGTCGTCCGTCTCGACGATGGGGTCGAACGTCGCGACGGTGTGGTCCGCGGCCAGCGTCGCCTCGAGTACCTCGAAGTCCGGCGCTTCGGCCCAGAACGTGTAGACCTCGTGCTGGGGATCCGTTCCGGCGTCCGAGACGACGCCGACCGTGACTCCCTGGCACGTCCGGATCGTGTGTGCGAGCGCCAGGTCCGGGTGCTCGACGTACACCCGGGTCGTGATCACCATCGTCCCCACCTCAAACACAAATTTTCAGTGTATTTATACTTTGGGCGGCACTCATCGCGCCGGACCGTAGGTACCCCGCACCCGTAACGCTATCGGACGGTTCGGCGGGCTACTGGGGCACGCTCGTCCCGCGTCGGGTGCGGTATCGGCGCTGGGGACTCTCACCCGGTTCCGGTTTCCGAACCGGTGTCGGCGTCGGCGTCGGGTCGGTTCAGCACGAGGCCGGCACCGACGAGCGCCTTCAGCCCGCGGTTGATGCGGCCACGGACGGCGGAGGCCGAAATATCGAGCGAGTCGGCCAGTTCCTCCAGGGAGGTCTCGCGGGGTTCCGTGAAGTACCCCTCCCGGTAGGCGGCGACGAGTGCTTCCCGTTGCTGGTCGGTGAGTGCGTCGGGGCCGGGGTACTCGGCGTCGGTCCGACCGCGCTGGTGGAGTTCCAGGACGTCGAAGGTGAACCCCTCGTCGCGGGCGTGTTGCCAGATGTCGTGCAGCGCTTCCCGGTCTGGGAGCAGCCAGCGCTCGTGCCAGCCCCGCGGGTCGAGGTCGGTCTCCGGCGGGGCGCTGCGCGCGTCGAGGACGAACCCGCTCTCGGCGGTCACCAGGGGCGCCAGCAGTTTCGTCTCCGACGCGAACTCGATCCCCCACAGGCGCGAGGACTCGGACTCGCGCATCGCCGTGGCCTCGCAGACGGTGTGGTCGGCCGCGAGCGCCTCGCGGACGCTCCCGTCCCCGTCGTAGTCGAACCGGAAGTGGTAGTCCCCGTCCGGGTCGGTGCTGGTCTCGCTGACGACGGTCGCCTCCAGCGCCGGCAGCGCCGACAGCGTCCCCGCGAGTGCGCTGTCCTCGTGTGCGAACCTGACTTCCGTGATGATTGCCATGGGCGGCGGTTGTCGGAAAAGGTCGTTCCGTCACCAAGAACTTATCGTATACCTCAGTTTATAGGTTCTGTCCCGACGGGTTCGGCGGGTGGCCAGAGCCGACCGGTGGTCGGGCGGCCGACGGACGTCAGTGGCCGGTCCGGGTCGCGGAGGCCTCGCGGAGGCGTTCGACGACGTCGTCGCGGGTGATGTCGCGTTCGGCCTCGGTGGCGAGGCGACCGACCACCAGATCCAGGAGGTTGAGTTCGCGCAACATTTCGAGGGCGTCCTGCCTGGCCACACCCATGTCGCGTTTGACCTCGTAGATCGTGTTCGAGCCCTTGACCGTCTCGATGAGTTCCTCGACCGTGATGTCCTCCGGCAGGCCGATCCCGTCCGAGAGCACGACCGGGTCTTCCTCGCCCGCGGCGGTCGCGTCCTCGGCCTCGTCGGCCTCGTCGGTCGTGTTGTAGGAGTTGGGCTCGTGGATGTCGTAGTCGATCATGTACCGCCTGACCGTCTCGGCGGTGACGTCCATCTCGAGGGTCTCGGCCATCTCCGCGAACGTGTCGCAGGACTCGTAGACCGACGCCAGGAGGTCCGGGTTCTTGAACGGCGGCACCTCGCGGTCGCGTCCCGACTCGGCCGTCCGGGCGTCCCGCGAGGCAGACGCTTCCTCGTCCCCCGAGACAGTTGCCGGGGCGGCCGACTCCTCGGCCGAGGAGTCCTCGTCGGGGACGAACGCCGATACCTCGACCCGCACTGTTCCGTCAGTCCGCAGGGCCGCGTCTTGCGGTTCGATCTCGATGTCGTGCGCCCCGACCGGGAACACGGCCTCCCTCGTCTCGAATCCCAGGCGGAGGGTGCCGTCCGCGTTGAGACTCGTCGCACACAGCGCCATCGCGTCGCTGTCGGGCGACGGCCCCCCCAGCGAGAGTTCGACGTCCGCGGCGAGTCCCTCCTCGCGCTCGTTGCATTCGACGAGGTCGACGTCCGCCACGGCCGCCGCCTGCTCGCACTCCTCGAGAAACGTTGCTACCTGCCGGAGTGCGCCACCGACTCCCATACTGTTCCACAACGTGGTGGGAAACAATCATGAATTTACCTGCTAAATTATCGCCCTGTTTAAATCCCGTGTCGAGATGTGACAGTATTTTTTGACGAATTGTGGCAGCTTCGGCCAGTGACGAAACTGTTTAGGTGGTATCGCGCCGAGTATCGCCACCAGCAAGACGCGGACGGAACCGATGTCAGGTGCCAATCCACGGCTGCGCACGTCCCGAGAGGCGTTCGTCGAGGCCGCACGCGACAGCCCCGTCGGGGCGCGCGTCCCCGTCGAGTACCGCGTCACGGTCGCAGACCCGTTTCGCGCATACCGGCGCGCCCGGTCGGGCCCCGGCGGTGTCTACCTCGAAACCACCGGCGGACAGTCCGGCTGGGGCTATTTCGCGACGGACCCCGTCTCGCGGCTGCAGGTCGGTCCCGTGCTCGATCCGGTCGGGGAGGTCGGTCCCTCGCCGTCGATCGCGGAACTGGCGGAACTGCTCGAGGGCGAGACGCTCGTCCGGGGTGACTGCGACGTGCCCTACCCCTGTGGCGCCTTCGGGTGGCTCTCGTACGACATCGCCCGGGAACTCGAGGACCTGCCCGAGACGACGGTCGACGACCGCGGTCTCCCCCGTCTGCAGGTCGGCGTCTACGACCGCGTGGCCGCCTGGGAGGAACCCCGGGACGGCGACTGGACGGAACTCCGGGTGACCGCCTGCCCGCGCGTGGGCGAGGACCCGGCGGCAGCCTTCGACCGCGGCCGGGAGCGGGCGCTCGCCCTCCTCGACGCCATGGCGGAGGGCTCCCCCTCGGTTGCGGGGACCGGGTCGCCGGCAGCCAGCGCCACCTTCGAGAGCGACTGCTCGCGGGCCGCCTTCCGGGAGCGGGTCCGCAGGGTCAAGGAGTACATCCGCGACGGCGACACCTTCCAGGCAAACATCTCACAGCGCCTGCGCGCGCCGGCGGTCGTCCACCCCGTCGAGGCGTTCGCGGCGCTGCGGGAGGTCAACCCCGCACCTTACTCGGCGCTGCTGGAGTTTCCCGGCGTCGACCTCGTCAGCGCCTCCCCCGAACTCCTGCTCGACGTCGAACCGGCGGGCGACGTCGTCGGTGACGGCTTCGATACCGCGGACGCGACCCGCCTGCTCACCGAACCCATCGCGGGCACCAGGCCCCGGGGCGAGACGCCCGAGGCCGACGCCGAGTACGAGCGCGACCTCCTGGCCGACGAGAAGGAACGGGCCGAACACGCGATGCTGGTCGACCTGGAGCGCAACGACCTGGGGAAGGTCTGCGAGTACGGCAGCGTCCACGTGCCCGAATACAGGCGCGTCGACCGCTACTCGGAGGTGATGCACCTCGTCTCGCTGGTCGAGGGACGCCTGCGCGCCGGCGCCACGCTCGCGGACGCCGTCGCTGCGGTCTTCCCCGGGGGGACGATCACGGGCGCACCCAAACCCCGGACCATGGAGATCATCGACGAGATGGAGGCCACGCGGCGGGGCCCCTACACGGGGTCGATCGGCGTCTTCGGGTTCGACGGCCGGGCCACGCTCAACATCGTCATCCGCACCCTCGTCCGGCGGTGGGAGGAGTACTTCCTGCGCGTGGGTGCGGG
>JAHENO010000263.1 GCA_018609945.1 Haloarculaceae archaeon
GCGGAACCGCACTCCTGATCGTGCTCGCGCTCGCGTACACGACACCGTGGGACAACTACCTCATCTCGGAAGGGGTCTGGTGGTACGGCGAGGGTCGCGTGGCCGCACGAATCTGGCTTGCACCCCTCGAGGAGTACCTCTTCATCGTCCTGCAAACACTGCTCGTGGCTGGCTGGACCTTCCGGTGTAGCGGCCCTGTTGACGGAACCGTCGGCCAGACTTGGCGTGACCGTATCCCCGGGGCGCTCGCCGGGTTCGGGGTGTCTGCCGTCGGCGTCGCCCTCGTTCTCGGCCCGCAGTCGACCTTCTATCTGGGAGCAATCCTCGCCTGGGCAGGCCCCGTCCTCGCCCTCCAGTGGGCCGTCGGCTGGCGGTACCTGCTTTCGGTGCCCCGGCGGGTAACTGTCGCCATCGCAGTCCCAGTCCTCTATCTCTGTACCATCGATCGGTTCGCGATCGACCGCGGGATCTGGACGATCTCGTCCGACCATACGACGGGGCTGGCTCTCGCCGGTCTGCCGGTCGAGGAGGGGGCGTTCTTCCTGTTCACCACCACGTTCGTCGTCCAGGCACTGGTGCTGTTGCGCTGGGTGATCGCCAGATGGGACCGATAGCGACCGGTAGCGTCCAGTACCCGGTCTGCCGTCGGGCTGCTCTGTTCTGGGTAGCAGAAGATCCCTGGAACCCCGCCAGCGGGTCCGCCAGCACGGCGGGTCGCGCTCCGTTCGTTCCGGGTGTCGAGGCGCTCCTATCACTCAGCCGGTACGTACTTAGACCGCAAGACAGCGTGGCGTTCGCCGGAATATTCGCAACATTGCCCCATATATTTGGCATTCGGTATAATTGTAATGGGGCCGTATGTTCGACTGCGGCATGACGGGACTAATCCCACTGCAGGCGACAGGCGTTCCCGTACAGCCCTGGCTGTGGATCGGTACCGCAGGCATGTTCCTGGGGATGTTGTATTTCATCGCCAAGGGCTGGGGCGAACAGAACGAACGAAAACAGGAGTTCTTCATCGTCACGATATTCATCACGGCGATCGCGTTCGTGAACTACCTGGCGATGGCGCTGGGATTCGGTGTGACGACGGTGATGGTCGGCGGCGAAGAGCTCCCGATATACTGGGCGAGGTACACGGACTGGTTCTTCACGACGCCGCTGTTGTTGCTCGACCTCGGACTGCTGGCCGGTGCCTCGCGCAACGAGCTGGCGACGCTGGTCGGCCTCGACGCGGCGATGATCGGAACCGGTGCACTCGCGACGCTGACCGGTGACTGGGCGCAAGTCGGACTGAGTACGGGCGCCCAGCGCCTGATCTGGTGGGGCGTCAGCACCGCGTTCCTGCTGGTGTTGCTGTACTTCCTGTTCGGATCGCTCACGACGAAGGCAAACCAGATCGGCGGCAGTCTGCAATCGAAGTTCACCACGCTTCGGAACCTGATTGTCGTCATCTGGCTGGTATACCCGGTCTGGTGGCTGATCGGGACTGAGGGCCTCGGTGCCGTCGGTCTCGGGATCGAAACCGCCGGGTTCATGGTGCTCGACCTTACCGCGAAGGTCGGGTTCGGTATCATCCTGCTGTCCAGTCGCGAAGTGCTCGACCAGGCCGCCGAGGCCGCCGCGGCAGCGGCCGACTGACCGCGGAGTATAACACACTCCGTTTCTGTTGCTAGAACACCGGTAGTCGTCCGTCCGGACTGACTCACAATGGAACGCACCTGCCCCAGCTTTCCGGCCGTGCTACCAGCCGGTATCCGTTCGACCGTCGGCGCGGGTGCGATCGTGCGGACCAGCGCCGACTGGCTGGTGATCGCGCGATGGAGGTGAGAGCCGACCCCGCGGCCGAGAGCGCCCGCGTCACACTCCGGCAGATCTCGGTGCTGTTCGGCTGGGCGCCTGCCCTCGCGCTGGTGCCAGTTGGGATCGCCGGACTGCAACTCCCGGAGACCTACCGCTATCTCCCGCTGGTCGCGAGTGCGATCCTCTTCGGGATGCCCCACGGCGCCGTCGACTACGTGGCACTGCCCCGGGCGCGGACCGGACGGGTCGATCTCCGTGGCGTCACCGTGGTCATGCTCCTGTATCTCCTCCTCGGGGGCGCCTACCTCGCGCTGTGGTTCCTGGCGCCGGTCCCCGCAGCCGTTCTCTTCGTGCTGTTGACCTGGTTCCACTGGGGGCAGGGTGACCTGTACGTCCTGCGGGACCTGTTCGGGACCATGCACATCGGCGACCGAACTCAGGCGACACTGGCAGTGATGGTCCGTGGGGGATTGCCGATGCTCGTCCCGCTCCTCGGGTTCCCGGGCCGGTACCGGGACGTTCTGGGAACGTTCGTCGACCCCTTCGGTGGATCGGTCGAGGCGTGGCGGCTCTTCGACCAGGGGCCCCGCGTGGTGCTGGGCGCGGTGTTTGCGGCCGTAACGCTCCTCACACTGGCCCGGGGCTACCGGCATGTGCGAGGTGGTACTCCCGACGGAAGCGGCCTGGACACCCGCGACGGCGACGCTCGCAGGGGCTGGCGGCTGGACGCTGCCGAAACGGTGCTCCTGTGGGGGTATTTCCTGCTGGTGCCCCCCGTCCTGGCTATCGGCGTCTACTTCTGCCTGTGGCACTCGCTTCGCCACATCGCGCGTGTCGTCCTCCTCGATGGGAGGAGCGTCGAGGCGCTATCGCGGGGGCAGTGGCTCCTGCCGACCGGGAAGTTCGCCCTCGAGGCGGCGGTGCCGACCGCGCTGGCGCTGGGGACCGTGGGCGCGCTGTGGGCCGCGACGCCGTCGACGGTCTCCACGCTCGCGGGCGCGACGGGACTGTATCTGGTCGCCATCGCGGTCCTGACACTGCCCCACACCGCGGTCGTCGTCTGGCTGGACCGCGAACAGGGCATCTGGTCGTTCGCCCACCGGGGTTGACCAGCGTCATACTGGCTGCTGTAGCTATGTTCCAGGTCGACAGCACGACAGCGTGCGGTCGATCCGGTACTGAACGACAGCAGTCAGTATCAGTAGCCGCCGCCGGCGTCGAAACACCTGCCGCACTTGCTCGCGTTGATGTCGCCGGCCGACTCCTCGGCTCTCGTCTGCAACTGGTCCGGGTCGAGGTGGTACGTCACCCCACAGACGGCCTGGGGACTCCTGGCTCCGCGTTCCTGTTTGTGTACCGTGCGCGTCGTCTCGTTCAGGAGGTACTCCATGGCAGTCACTCACATGCACGCTAGATAACTCTGGGGCCTTGCACACCAACGGGTTCTTGACAGACTCACCGTGCTTATACCGGCGTCCCCGCAACCGCCGGTATGGACGACGCCGTCATGTTGCGGAGTGCGCGGAACGGATATCTGGTCGTACTCGTGTTACTGGTCGGTATCAGTGTCTATCAGTTCTACACCTTCGGGGGCATCACCGATCCCGTCGCAGCCATCTGGGTCGCGGCGGCGGGCGCGTTCTATCTCTCGAAGTGGTACTACGGGCGGCGGGAGGAGTGAACGGATCGTGGATTCCTGCGGGGGACGAGAACGACGTCTGGAAAGGATTAACTGAGTGGGTGCGGAAGAGACCCACAATGGCCGAGGACGTCAAACCGACGCGCAAGAACCTCATGTCCATCGAGGACCGGATCGAACTCTCCGAGCGAGGGCACGACACGCTCGAGAAGAAGCGGGACGGCCTCATCATGGAGTTCATGGACATCCTGGACCAGGCACAGGACGTCCGGGAGGAACTGGAGGACAGCTACGAGCACGCCCAGCGCAGCATCGACCTGGCGCGTGCACTGGAGGGGGACGTCGCCGTCCGCGGTGCCGCCGCAGCGCTCAAAGAGCACCCGGAACTCACCACGCAGTCCAAGAACATCATGGGCGTGGTGGTCCCCCAGATCGAATCGTCGAAGGTCAAGAAAGACCTCGACGAGCGGGGCTACGGGGTGCTCGGGACCAGCGCGCGCATCGACGAGGCCGCCGACGCGTACGAGGACCTCATCGCGAACATCATCCTCGCCGCGGAGGTCGAGACGGCGATGAAGAAGCTCCTCGAAGAGATCGAGACGACCAAACGCCGGGTCAACGCCCTCGAATTCAAACTCCTGCCGGAGTTGCACGAGAACAAGGAGTACATCGAGCAGAAACTCGAGGAACAGGAACGCGAGGAGATCTTCCGGATGAAGAAGATCAAGGACATGATGGAGGAGAAGGAAGCCGAGTGGGAAGAGGAGACCGAAGAGGCCGTCGAGGACCCCCTCGCAGCCGACGACTGAACAGGCCGGGTTCATGGATTGTCCGGACTGTGGTGCCGGGACGGTGCCGTTTCGGGTCCCCGAGGAGTACCGCTCGCTGGTGCCGGGCGAGGAATCCGGGGCTGCCCTCTGTCAGCACTGTCTCTCGTTGCATCCAGCCGACGATCCACCCACGGAGCCGCCAGCCTTCCAGGCGATCAGTACCGCATTCCCGTCGGAACCGGACGCGGCCGTCCCGATGGCCCTCGTCGTCGGCTTGCTGGCGAATCTCGCGCTCTATCGCTCGGAGATCGCCGACCTGCTCGCCCGCGTCGAGCGGGCCGGCACAGACCCGCTGCTGGTCCTGGACCGCCTGGCTCGGGACCCCGACCTCGAACCGGCGGTCGACCTCGCTGGCCGCCGCCGCCAGCTCGAACAGCTCCTCTAACCGCTGGGCCCACAGACAGCCCGCTGGTTGACGGGCTCGCCCCGATCCATCCCTAACGAGTTAGCCATATATTTTTTTATTGCGCCCGGCTAACGAACTGATGCGGCATCATCGGGGACGATGCCGTGCGACGCTCACCACGAGTCGTCGCCTTAACACGATACCGTCTCTCCCGAGCCGGTACCCCCGATCCCCC
>JAHENO010000264.1 GCA_018609945.1 Haloarculaceae archaeon
GCGGCACAGGTCGGGGGCGGCGTCGGTGCGGCCGCGACGGGGTTGCGACCCGTCATCAACCTCAGTTTCTCGGATTTCGTCGGCGTCTGTTTCGACCAGGTGATGAACCAGGCCGGCAAGACGCGGTACATGTTCGACGGCGTCGTCGACGTTCCCCTGACCCTGCGGATGCTCGAAGGCGGCGGCCTGAACGCCGCGGCCCAGCACTCCGGGACGGTCCACACGCTCCTGGCACACTTGCCAGGCATCAAGGTGGTTGCCCCGGGAACCCCCGCCGCAGCGAAGGGTCTGATGACGGCGAGCATCCGCTCGGAGGACCCGGTGATGTTCTGTGAGCACAAGCTCCTGTACGACAGTGCGGGGCCGGTCCCGATCGGCGAGCACATCGTCCCACTGGGGGAAGCGTCAGTCGAGCGCGCCGGCGCGGACGTCACCGTCGTCGCGACCCAGCGACTGCTCGGGGACGCGCTCGACGTCGCCGGGGAGCTGGCTCCCGACACGGCAGTCGAAGTCATCGATCCGCGGACGCTGTACCCACTCGACACCGACACGATCCTCGACAGCGTCCGGAAGACGGGACGGCTGGTCGTCGCCGACGAGAGCCCACTCTCCTACGGGTTCCACGCCGAGGTGATCACCCGCGTCGTCGAGACGCTGGGCGGCCTCGACGGGCGCGTCCAGCGGGTGGGCGTTCCCGACACGCCGGTTCCTTTCGCGCCCGACCTGGAGGACGAGGTGCTTCCCGGCCTCGACGAGGTGCGGACCGCCATCGAGCGGACGCTCCAGTAGTGCTCTGTCTACTATAGACTGAAACGTCCAGTAGGTCTCCGAGCCGAGTGCGGTTCGTTATTTGGCAAAATTATAAGGTATCCTGCACGTATGTTTCAATCCTCAACAAGATAAGAAAGTAGGATTCATTCGGTTGTGCTGATAGTAATCCCCCGCTTCCGGGCGTATATGCCCACAATCATTCCCACGAAGAGTCCCAGCATCAAGGCCGCGACAAGCAGTGCGGCTTCGTCACCGCCCGGTGATAAAAACCACCGGATTAATCCAAACAGACCCACCCCTCCAAACCCCACGACAAGCAGGTTGAGGAATTTACGCCTGATTTTTTTGCTTTCTACGTTTCCGGGGATGAAGCCGATCACCCATCCAACCGAGACAGCACCTAGCAAAGGGAATAGAACGCCGGATGAGCCGTTTCCGTTTCCAGAGGTGGGTTCCGTAGACGGACTGATCCCGTCATCATCTCCCATGTCATCGCCGCCGTTCGTCCCGCCAGCGCCTGGGTCTGTGGGTGTCTTATTGGATGGAGTGGTTTCTGCATTCAGTTCACCAGCCTTCAACAGCCAAGCATCAGCCGAATCATCACCAGTGGATCTGGTTGCGCCGGCCAAGAGGTAGCCGCCGTCACTCGTCTCAATTATCGATTCTCCCCAGTCGTGCTCGCTGCCGCCATAGGTCTGCTCCCAATGTGTGTTACCCTGGGTGTCAATTTTCACCACCCAGCCATCCTCCTTCGCGTTCCCGCTGGATGCCGTCCCGCCTACAAAAAGATTATTTCCGTTGCTCGTCTCGATAACCGACCGGGCATAGTCGGTGGCGCTACCGCCGAAGGTTTCTTCCCACCGGACTGTTCCATCAGGGTTGACTTTTACCAACCAGGCGTCCCCCTCCCCGTTCCCGGTAGACTTCGTTTGACTGGCGAAGAGATAACTCCCGTCGCTTGTCTCGATGACCGAATTCGCCCAGTCATCCTCGCTGCCGCCGTAGGTCTGCTCCCACTGGGTGGTGCCGGTGGTATCGACTTTCATCAGCAAAGCGTCCAAGTTCCGATTGGATACCGATCCACCGGCGAGAAGATAGCCTCCGTCGCTTGTCTCGATGACCGAATTCGCCCAGTCATCCTCGCTGCTGCCGTAGGTCTGCTCCCACTGGGTGGTCCCGTCAGTGTTGAGCTTCAACAGCCAGATGTCCGACCGATCGCTTCCATTCTGTGTCTTATTCCCAGCGACGAGATAGTCCCCATCCTCCGTCTCGAGGGCTGCCTTTGCCTGACTGTTTCCGTTACTGAAGGTTTGTTCCCAACGGATGTTTCCAGTAGTGTCGACCTTTACTAGCCAGGCGTTCGGTTCATCGTAAATATCACTTACTATCTCTCCGGCGAGAAGGTAATCCCCCATACTCGTCTCGATGACCGTGTTCACGTCCTGGCCGGTCCTGTCACCGTACCTTTTCTCCCAAAGAGTGGTTCCCCCAGTGTCGGTCTTCACGAGATAAGCATCAGCATCAGGGAGCGAGATGTTGTTCCCCGAGTATCCGGCGAAGAGGTAGCCCCCATCACTCGTTTCGATGACCGAGTGTGCCAGATCTCCACCGTACCTGCCATACGTCTCCTCCCACAGTGTTTCGGGTGGTGATGGCGAATCAGACAATGCTTCATCGGATACCCGGTTTCCTCGTCGGATGAGCGGTATTGTGTCATCCCCGACACCCCAGATGACGGGCAACCCGCAAAGGGTGGCGAGGAATCTCCGTCGAGTGGATAGATTCGGCATAAGAATAACTAAATAATAGATGATTATTATTGTATCGACGGGTCCGTAGGGGATACTCCAGTAATCATCGTGTTCACTTTCTGGTTTGGATAGCAGAGCGCGTCTTACAACAGATTCTCGGGATACATCAGCAGAGTCGGCGCGTTTGAGAGCAGAATACTACTCTCAGAGCGAAAATCTGATCGTTCAAAATCTCAACATATCGAACATTTGAGGATAGGATAGACTTCTCGATCCACAGATGACCGATCGCTATTGAGGCGTCTCGGTGTGGTCGCTCCTCGTCGGCTCCTCGACCGTCCCTCGACGTGGCCGGGAGTCCTACGGCGAGACGTCGATGTCGTCGTAGATACTGGTCTCGGGACCGGTCGTCTCGCGCCGGACCACGTCGTCGAAGACGGAGTGGTCGAGGGCGTCGACGTCGGGGTAGTCGACCTCGACGAGATTCCCGGTCGGGTCCCGCAGATACATCTGTGCGGTGCCGTTGAAGTCGAATACCTGGGGTGGCCCGGACTCCTCGCCGACCGTCGCAAATACGCCCCGTTCGGCGGCCCGGCGGTACACCGCCTCGAAGTCGTCGACGTGTATCCCGAAGTGAGCAAACCTGGTGCGCTCGGGCTCGCGATCCGGGTCGTTCCAGAGGTGCAACTGCAGATTCCCGATACGCACGATCTGGAACTCGATCCCCTCGTCGGCGTGGAAGTCCTCCTGGTTGCCGAAGGTGGGTGTCGGGATGGGCTCACAGCCGATCACCGACTCGTAGAACTCCGTCGACTCGGCGACGTCCTCGGCGATGACGCTCACGTGGGTCAGCTGCGGCCCGCTGTCGGTCTGTGACGACATGGCACCCCGTTGGGCCGCCCCGACTAATATGGACGGGGTCGCGTCGTTCCCGCGGCGAGGGGTACCCGCTACAGCACGCGGTTCTGCATCCGCTCGGGCGCACCGTCGGCGAACGCCTCGTAGTTCTCGACGAAGATGTCGGCGATCCGGTCGGACATTCGGGGTGAGGCGCCGCCGTTGTGCGGGGTCAGGATGACGTTCGAGAGGTCCCACAGCGTCGACTCGGCGGGGAGCGGTTCGGTAGCGAAGACGTCCAGTGCGGCGCCGCGGATGCCACGCTGCTGGAGTTCGGTCACCAGCGCGTCCTCGTCGACCACTGGTCCGCGGGCGACGTTGACGAGGACGGCGTCGTCAGCCATCAGCCCGAGTTGTTCGCGCCCGATCAGGCCCTCGGTCTCCTCGGTCAGGGGACAGGCGAGGAGCACGTAGTCGGATTCGAGCAACACGGCGGACAGGTCCTCGGGTCCGTACACGGTGTCGACGGCCGCGACGTCTTCCGAGGGATCGGATTTGGTCCCGACGACGTCCATCCCGACCGCAGCCGCGAGTTCGGCGGTCCGTCGTCCGATGGCACCCAGCCCGACGATACCGAGGGTCTTCTCGGCGAGTTCCCCGCCGGTGAACCGCTCCCAGACGCCGCGCTCGCGCATGGCGATGGCCTCGTCGAGGCGGCGCTCGAAGGCGAGCATGTACCCCAGGACCTGCTCGGCGACGGGCTGGGCGTGTGCGCCCGCCGCGGTCGTCAGCAGGACGTCGCGGTCCCGGAGCGCCTCGAGGTCGATCATGTCGACGCCGGCACTCGGGGCCTGTATCCACCGGACCGGGACTTCCTCGAGGACCGCCGTGTCCAGAAACGACGTCAGGAGCACCTCGGCGTCCGCGAGGAGGTCCAGCAGTTCTGCGGGCGTGTGGGCCACGGGGACGGACAGGTCCGGATGCCGCTCCTCGATGGCCGCCCGGAGGGCTGTGGCGTCCAGCCAGTGGGTGCCGTGGACGGAGTGGTGGATGACTGCGTCGGGCATCGTGACGGACCCGTGGCGGACCGGGGGCCTAAAGGCGCCGAAACGGCCGGGCCGACAGAACACTTAGGGCCACGGCGTGCTATCTTCCCGCATGGTCTCGAATCCCCACCCGGGCCGGGACCCGCCGTCGGAGTTGGACGTGGACCCGGACGGCGTCTTCGACCGCGCCACTACCTCCCACCGGCCGGGCGACCTCCTCCCTAGTGACTCCGGCGAGGCGAGGTGGATCGCCGAGGATCCCGAGACGGGGTGCCGGGGGGTCGGACGCTTCGAGAAGGCGGCCCGGACCAACCTCGTCTACGCGGTCGAGGCCTACCGCGACGACGCCGAGGAGTCGGCGCCGTACCTGAGTTCCGGCGTCGGACAGACGTTCGAGATGCGCTGGCAGGACGACGAGTCCGGGCTGGGGGAGCGTCTGGGGTCGCTGTTTCCGTTCTGACCGCCCCGCCACTTGCCCGTCCGGTCGCGTTGGACGGCTCTGGTCTCCCTACAGTAACTCCCCGCGAGCGACGGGGACGACGCGGCCGCCGACCTCGACGCGGACGCCGTCGCCCCGGTCGGTCGCGTGCAGGCCGACGAGCGACGGGCGGCCCATCTCGTGGCCCTGTTCGACGCGGGCGTCGACGGTTCCGCTCCCGAAGTAGGCGTGGCGTGCGAGGTAGGCCGCGAGACAGCCGTTCGAGGACCCGGTCGCGGGGTCCTCGGGCACACCGTAGAAAGGCGCGAACACCCGCACTGCGAGGTCATTCTCGGCCTCGCGCGGGTCCGGACAGAACGCCAGGACGTTCTTTGCCTCGCGGTCGCCGGTCACCGCGTCGTAAGCCCCGCGGTCGAGGTCGATATCCGTTAGCGCCTCGCGGTCGCGGAGTGGTACGACGATGGTCGGCAGTCCCGTCGAAATGATCTGGACTGGCCACCGGCCGTCGACTGCACCCTCGTCGAGGCCCAGGACCGCTGCCAGCCGTTCACCCGACAGCGTCTCGCCGAATTCCGGTGGCTGCTGTGTCATCCATAGCGTCTCCGTGCTGGCTCCGTCGCCGGCACTCACTCCCGACTCGTCACTCTCCCCGCCGCGCACCTCGACGGGAACCTCGCCGACGTTCAGGTCCAGCACTACTTCCCCGGGGTGGCCGTCGGCGACGTGTTCGCGGACGACGTGTGCCGTCCCGAGCGTGGGGTGACCGGCGAAGGGAATCTCTGCCTCCGGGGTGAAAATGCGGACCCGGTACGGCGGTTCGCGGGATTCGACGAACGTCGTCTCGGAGAAGCCGATCTCTGCGGCGAAGGCCTGCATCTGTTCGTCGCTCACGGCCCCGTGGCTCTCGACGACCGCGAGCTGGTTGCCGGCGTAGCGTTTTCGGGCGAACACGTCGACGAGGTGGAGGTCGGGACCCACGGTCACTCACCCCCGCTTGCGCGGCGAGTCCAGTTCGATGTCGAGTTCGTCGAGGCGGTCTTCCCACTCGGCGCGTTTTGCCTGGTGGTCCTCGAGGAACTCCTCCATGAGTCGGGCGGCCTGTTCCTTGCAGTCCCCACAGAGGCGCTCGCCGCCGACGCACTCGTCGTAGACCTCCTTGGCGAACTCGTCGTCGTCACCGGCGAGCAGGTAGGCGTACAGTTCGTAGACGGGACACTCGTCGGCCTCCCCGCCGAGTTCCCGCTGTTTCTCGGCAGTCTCGCGCCCGCCGGTCGTGGCCGCCTTGACCTTCTCGTAGCCCTCCTCGGGGTCGTCGAGCAGGCTGATGTGGGAGGCCGGCACCGAGGAGGACATCTTCCCGCCGGTGAGGCCGGTCATGAAGCGGTGGTAGATCGAGGAGGGAGGCAGGAAGCCGTAGCCGCCGTGATCGAGTTCCACTTCGCGGGCGAGTTCCTCGGCCTCTGCCCGCGAGAGGTCGAAGGCGTCGACGTGGTTGTCGTAGACGCGCTTCTCGCCGTCGATGGCCTCGATCAGCGCCTCGAAGGCCTCGTCGGTCGCCCGGCGGTCGAAGACGCGCACCCGCGGACGGAGCGGTTCCTTGCCGGCCTCCTGGAGCATCGTCACGGTGCTCTCGATGGTCCGCTCTTCGGCGCCGGTCGCGTCGGCCTCGCGCTCGTCTTCGAGATAGTCGGCCGCCTCGACACACCGGGGACGGTCGGGGTCCTCGGCGTACTCGTCGCGTGCCTCGAAGGCCTTCCCGAGCAGTCGCCGCTCGGCCGGGTCGGCCTCGAAGCTGGCGTAGGCCTCGCGGACGCCGAAAAAGCGCATCCGCTGGGCCAAATCCCGGGTCAGCCGCATATGGGGGTCCTGGTCCGGGCCGACGGGAATGACCGTCGGCACCGGCTCGTCCAGTTGCGGGTAGAGGATGTCGGCGGTCTGGGTGACGACCGACTGCATGTGGGAGACGTCGGTCTCGCCGTCGAAGTCGTAGATGGCCTGCAACTCCGAGAAGTTCGCCTCGATACCGAGTTCGAAGGCCAGGTCCTGGACCTCGCGGTTGGTCGACTGCCGGTAGAGTTCGCCCTCCTCGGGGTCGAAACCCAGCGCCAGCAGCGAGAGCACGTAGTTGCGAGTGTGCTCGTCGATTTCCGCCCAGGAGAGCCCGCGTGCGCTGTGGGCCTCCAGGTCCGCGATGAGGCCGTAGGCGTCCCCGCCCTGCTGTTGGTGCCAGATGATCTCGTCGAAGACGAGTTTGTGGCCGATGTGCGGGTCGCCCGTCGGCATGAACCCCGACAGCGCCGCGAAGGGGTCGCCCTCGCGCATCGCCCGGGCGACCTCGCGGTACTCGCGATGGCCGAAGATGACCCCGCGGCGCATCAGGTAGTGCGGGTCGGGCACCTCGTCGAGGACCTCCTCGAAGCGTTCGATGCCGAACTGGTCGAACAGCTTGCGGTAATCCGAGACCGTCGAGGAGCCCCACGGGTCGAGTGCCACGTCGTCGGCACCGCGGGCCCCGGTGCCGCCGTCGGGGCGAGCGTCCTCCGGGCGGGATTCGTCGGCGTCAGATGTTCCGTCTGTCATATCAGTAGTCGCTGCGTCTGACGCAAAAGGCGTTCGTTTGTCGTCGTTCGCTGGCTGTAGTGTGTCGTTGCTGGCATGTGTCCTGTTGAGTGGTGTACTCGAAAGCGGTACGCGTCGAGAACGAGGGAGCCTCGCGGCCCCGCCGGGCGGGTGAGGCCCACACGGCGCGGCCGCGACACTGTCCGCTCTCCGGGTTACCGCCAGCGCCACCGCCACCGCGTCGGGAGAGCGGACGTCACATCCGGCCGTACTGCCGAGGGCGACTTAAGGATTTGGCCTGGCGATTTCGGGGGCCCGCGGAGCCGATTCGGTCGCGTCCCTCAATCTTTATACAGCCGGCGCGCCTGGCTGAAATCGATGACAGAATCCGACGGGGAGGCCCTCGAAGACCTGCCACCCAGCGCGAAGCTCGTCTACAAAGTCCTCGAGTACAACGGGCCGCTCACGCAGAAGGGCATCGTCGAGGAGTCGATGCTCTCGGCCCGCACCGTGCGGTACGCCCTCGAACGCCTCGACGAGATCGGCGTCGTCGAGGAGGACGTCTACTTCGCCGACGCCCGGCAGAACCTCTACGAGATTACGGAGGGGGCTGCCGAGGCCGAGGCCACCCCGTCGGACGACTAGAACCCCCGCGCCAGGTACTCCGACTCCCACTCGCCGTCCTCGTCGGTGGACTGTTCCCACTCGCTGCGCTTTACCTGCACGTACGAGTCGACGAGCGCGTCGCCCATCGCCGCCCGGAGCGCGTCGTCGCCGTCCAGTTCGTCGACGGCCGCCGCGAGCGTCGTCGGGAACCGCTCGTAGCCCCGGGCCTCGCGCTCGTCGTCGTCCAGCGTGCCCGGGTCCCGGTTGAGGGGGTCGCCCGGGTCGAGTTCCCGCTCGATGCCGTCCAGCCCGGCCGCGAGCAGGCCGAACTGCACCAGGTAGGGGTTGACGGTGTTGTCGACGGGCTTGAACTCGATGCGCGTGGTCGCCTCCGGGTTTGCAGCCTCGACGGAGGGGACGCGGACGGCGGCCTCGCGGTTGTCGTGCCCCCAGCAGACGTACGCCGAGGACCACATCCCGGGCGCGAGGCGGTCGTAGGACTCGACCGTGGGGGCCGTCAGCGCGAGCAGTGCCGGCGTGTGCTCGAGGACGCCACCGATGAAGTGGCGGCCCCGCTCGCTGATGGGATAGCGGCCGTCGGCGTCGGGGTCGTAGAGGACGTTCTCGCCCTCGTGCCACAGCGAGAAGTGGGTGTGACAGCCCGACCCCGGGAGCTGCGGGAACGGCTTCGGCCGGAAGGTCGCGCCGAGGCCGTGGTCGCTCGCGACGGCTGCGACGGTCTCCTTGAACCGGACGTAGTCGTCCGGCGCGGCGACGCCGGTCCCGTGTTCGATGACCAGTTCCTGCTGGCCCGGGCCGTACTCGGGGTAGTAGACGGCGAGGCTCATTCCCTGTTTTTCGAGGGCGTCGACGGTGTCGAGGATCACGTCGTGGGCGCTGCGCATCCCGTCCGTCGAGAAACAGGTCGAGTCGTCGTAGGGTTCGACGCCTTCCTCGGTCTCCCGGACGAGGTAGTACTCGCTCTCGAAGGCCGTCTTCGGGACGTACTCGATGTCGTCGAGGTACTCGCGCAACTGGGCGCGCGGTCCCGCCTCGAACGGTTCGCCATCGAGGCCGTGCAGGTCCGCGAGCAGCAGTCCGGCTCGATCGTCGTAGGGCAGGTCGGTGAACGTCTCGGGGTCGGGGACGACGCGCACCTCGCCCGCGGGGCCGTACCGCCCGCCGGGCACGAGGCGGTCCAGGGCGTTGAACGACTGCATCGCCTCCGTGAGGTTCACCCCGTCCTCGAGGGCGCTCTCGAGGCCGTCGGTGTCGACGACCCGGCCCCGCGGGACGCCGCTGTTGTTCACGAACACGATCCGTGTCAGGTCGATGTCCGCGGCCCTCGCGCGCTGGCGGACCTCGTCTGCTGTCGTCATCTCGCCGGAGTGTATCCTCCGAACCGGCAAAGTTCCGCCTCTCTCCGGCAAGAACGACCGGCTGTCGGCGGCCAGTTACCCTCGCCTCGCGCTGTCCGCCCCCATCGTTCCCGGCCTGACGGTCGGAGGTGATCTTCAGCTACGATACGCCGGAGAGAACGTTTATGAGAGCTGTGGTGGTGTGAAATGATCTCGGAGCGGGTCCGGTAGGAACCCCATACGTTGATACACCCCCCGGTCCAACGCCGGCCATGGACGAGCGGCCGGTGGTCAGTTGTTTCCTCCGCAACCGGGGAGCCGTGCTGTTGTTTCGCCGGAGCGCGGACGTCGGCTCCTACCGCGGGCGATGGGGCGTCGTCGCCGGCCACGCAGAGGGTGACCCCGACGCTGCGGCCCGCGAGGAGATTGCCGAGGAAACCGGACTCGACCCCGCAAGGATGACGCTCGTCAGTCGTGGCGATCCCTTCTCGGTGACCGACCCGTCCCTCGATACGCGCTGGACCGTCCACCCGTACCTGTTCGACTGTCCGACACGGGAGGTGGCGACCAACTGGGAGACCGCCGAGCACGAGTGGGTCGCCCCCACCGCCATCCTCGACCGCGAGACGGTGCCGGACCTGTGGACGTCCTACGACCGCGTGCGCCCGGGCCTGGCGACCGTCGCCGAGGACACCGACCACGGGGCGGCCTACCTCTCCGTGCGTGCCCTGGAAATGCTCCGTGACGAGGCCGGTGTCCGCGCTCGCGCCGCCAGGGCGGGCGGAGACGAAGCGGGCGCCGGCAACGCGGGCTCACCGCTGGTCGTCCATGCCGAGGACGGCTGGGAGGAACTGGCCGACATCGCGGTCGCGCTCCGCGAGGCACGCCCCGCGATGCCCGTCGTCTGTAACCGCGTCAACCGCGTCATGTCGGCGGCGAGCGACGCGCGCACCGCGGCCGCGGTCGAACACGCCGCCGCCGCGGGCATCGAGGCGGCGCTGTCCGCCGACGAGCGCGCTGCCGTCCACGCCGCCCGGCGCGTCGCGGACGCCCGCGTCGCGACCCTCTCGCGGTCGGGGACAGTCCGCGAGACGCTTTCGCTGGCCCAGCCCGAAGCTGTCCTGGTCGCCGAATCCCGGCCCGGCGGTGAAGGTGTCGCCGTGGCGGCCGACCTCGCCGCCGAATCCGAGGTGACGCTCACCACCGACGCTGCACTCGCCCACGCCGTCGGGGAGTGGGGTGCCGACGCCGTCCTCGTCGGGGCCGACGCCGTCCGCCCGGACGGGTCGGTGATAAACAAGGCCGGCACGCGGGCCGCCGCGCTGGCCGGTACCTACGAGGGCATCGAGGTCGTCGCGGTTGCGGCCAGCGACAAAATCGCCCCACACGACAGGACCGACCTGGAGCACCGCGACGGCTCGGAGGTCTACGAGGGCGAGGCGGACGTGGCGGTGTACAATCCGACGTTCGACGTGACGCCGGCCGACTGCGTGGACGCCGTCGTGACCGAACACGGCGCGCTGGACCGCGAGGGCGTCGCGGCTGTCGCGGCCGACCACCGCGCCCGTGAAAACTGGCCCGAAGAGTAGCGTTCTTCCCGCGGGTTCGGCTCTAGAACGTGATGACCTCGTAGCCATCGTCGACCAGCGACCGGACGCTCGGGTGCCCGTCGTACTCGTCGAGGAGCGTGACGCCACTGTCGGCAACGGCGTCGTTGACGCCGAACGCACCGGAGCAGTAGTTACAGACGGCCGTGTCGTCTCGTACCGCCTGGTAGAGTTCGTGGTAGTCGTGGTCTTCGTCCTCGAGTAGCGGCACCCACTGGGTCCCGGCACCGTCGAAGATGAGTTCGACCTCGTCTGCGGGGTTCTCGGCGAACTCCTTTGCCGCTTCGAGGGCGTTGGCGACGCGTCCGTGGTCCGCGTGCGATTCCGTATCCGCCAGCACGACGATTGCTGCTTTGGCCATTGCGGTTACCTGTTCATACTCGGTGGATATATACCGGCGGCGGATTGGCGACGGCTGTGCGTTTGCGACGAAGGTTCGGGAAGAATCGGTCAGCGTCCGAGGTTCAGTGGTGGTGGTCGTGGCCATCTCCAGGCCGGGAGAACCGCCCGGAGAAGGCGCGGTCGACGACCTCCGAGAGCGCGGGGTGGATGTGGACGGCGTCGCGGATGTCGTGGACCGTTCCAGTACCTGATTTCATCGCGACGACGACCTCCTGGATCAGGTTCGAGGCCTCCGGGCCGAGGATGTGACAGCCCAGAATCTCGCCGTCGGGGGCGATGATGACCTTCACCATTCCCTCGGCGTGCATGGCGTCGCCCCGGGCGGTGTCCTCGTAGCGGTAGGTGTTCGTGGCGTACTCGCGGCCCGCCTCCTGCAACTCGCTTTCGGTCGCGCCGACGCCCGCCACCTCGGGCGAGGCGAAGACGGCGAAGGGCATCGCCGTGTAATCGACCGGCTCCAGGTCGTCGCGGAGGATGTTGCGCGCCACGGTCCTGGCCTCGTGGTTGGCGTTGTGTTTCAGGAGGTACTCGCCGACGATGTCGCCCAGCGCCCACACCCCCTCGGCACTCGTCCGGAGATACTCGTCGG
Source organism: Haloarculaceae archaeon (assembly GCA_018609945.1). Lineage (GTDB taxonomy): Archaea > Halobacteriota > Halobacteria > Halobacteriales > Haloarculaceae > SW-9-67-25. The sequence continues at coordinate 11,966 of JAHENO010000264.1, forward strand.
TCTCGACGAACCCCCGGTCGTCGGTTTCGACGCCCGCCGCCGCGACATCCAGGGTGTCCGTGTTCGGGACCCGGCCGGCAGCGACCAGCAGTTCGTCGCCGGTCACCGAGACGCCCTCTTCGTCGGGGTCGCCCTCGAAGGCCGGCGGATAGGGTCGCGTCTCGACGGTCACGTCCTCGCCCGACGCCGAGACTGCGGTCGCCTCGTGGCCCGCGTAAACGGTGAAGCGGTCGGCGTACCGCTCGGTGAACGCGCGGCCGATCTCCTCGTCGGCCTGGGGAAGCAGGTGGGGGCGGCGGCCGAGTATCGTCACCTCGCTGCCGAAGGTCCCGAAGAAGTGGCCGAGTTCGGCCGCGATGTAGCCGCCCCCGACGACGACGAGGTGGTCGGGTGGCGTCTCCAGGCGGAGTGCCTCCGTGCTCGTGAGGAAAGCGACATCCCCGATGCCCTCGATGTCGGGGACGGCCGGGCGCGTTCCGGCGGCGATCAGGACTGTCTCGGCGCGGATCTGTTCGCCGTCGTGGTCACCGCCGGCGATCTCGACGGTCCGCTCGTCGACGAACCGCGCCTCACCCTCGTAGAGGTCGTGCCGGTCAGAGGAGCGCAGCCCGCGTCTGATCGAGTCGCTGTCCTCGCTCACGTCCGCGTTGACCTCCCTGACGATTTCGGCGAAGGACACGTCCTCGACCTCGACGTCGATGCCGAACTCGCCGGCGCGCTCGACGGTCTCCAGCACGTCGGCGTGGTACAGCAGCATCTTCGAGGGGATACACCCACGGTTGAGGCAGGTGCCACCGAGCGGTCCTTTCTCGACGATTGCGACCGACCGGCCCTGGTTGACGACGGCGTTTGCGACGTCCAGTCCGGACCCGGTTCCGATGACCAGAAAGTCGTATGTCTCCATACGCGACCGTCGTCTGCGGGCCTAATGAACGCGGCGCGGTTTGGTATCGGTCTGGTCCGGGTCGGTCCGACCGGCGTGGCTGTATCGAACACGGACAGGTCGTGACCGGTGCGTGCGCTATCCGTGGTCGCTGCCGTCCCGGAAAAAGCGGCCGTGGAACCCGAAGGGTTCGGGGTGTGGCAGGAAGGCACGGGCGCGTTCTTCGAGCGTGGCTGCGTCGCACACGAGCAGCATGGACTGTTCGCGGTCGACGTCGAGTGCCGTCGCCAGCACCACGCCGTCGTCCTCGGCGTCGGCGTCCGGACGGCGGATCGGCATCGGTTCCTCGACGAACACCGACTGCGCGAGCCACTCTGTGGCCTCGCCGCGCTCGCAGTCGACCTTGGCGAGGCCGTTCGCACCCTTCCGGTCGGTCGTCTGGCAGTAGGCGTACCGGTGGCGACGACCCCGGAACTCGCGGGGTACCCGCGGGAGTTCGATGCCGCCGGCGTACAGTCGTTCGCGCTCTACTGGCCCCCCGTGGCGGTCGATCCGGTAGCGCACCAGGTGGCCGTCGGGCACCTCTGGAAAGCCCGCAACGTCGAGTTCGTCCAGCGACATCGCCTCGAGGATGTCCGCGTCCGGGAACTCGACGAGGTTGAGAACCACCGCACCAGCCTCGTCGTAGGCGTTGATGTGGTGGAAGACGAACGTGGGGTCGGTGGTCACGTCCCGAACGCACTCGCCCGTCTCGCGGTCGAGGACGACGAGGCGGGTGCCGCGGTCGGGCGACCACTCCATGAGGTCGAATACGCCCTCGGTCCAGGGGACGAAGGCGCGCCAGGCGCGGATATCGAGTGGCGGCTCGGCGAGGACGACGTGGTCGCGGGTGACGCTGATGTCGTGGATGTAGCCGGGGCCGTGAGCGTCCAGCGAGGCGAGGCGCTGCCGTCGCCGCTCGCCGTCCGGGACGCGGTAGACGTGGATCTGTGGATTCATGCCGAACTGCATGGCGAAGCCGAACGTCTCCCCGCGGTGGGGGTCGCGGGCGAGGTGAGCCGACACTATGTGTTCGGTGAGGTCGTCCTCGAAGGAAAACGGCCCCCGCGTCTCCAGCGTCTGTGGGTCGAACGCGACGCGGTGGGGGGCCTCGGTCAGCGCGACGTACTCGTCACCCAGGCGGGCGACGTGGACGTTGGCGTTGTCGGTCGGCTGTGGACCGAGATTGCGGAGCCACGAGACGAACCGGCGCCAGCCCCGCGTGTCGGTGGCGAACTGGCCGCTCGCCCGCCCCGCCAGTGCGTCCTCGTAGGCGTCGGTGCGGAGAAACCGGTTCGTATACCGCATCTCTCCGTCCTCGAAGGCGTAGCGGCGGAGCATCGCCAGCCCGTCGAACCAGTGGGAGAGACGCTCGCCGCCGACCTCGAAGCGACCCGGACCGTTCCGGACGAGCGCGCCCGAGAGCCACGCCGGGATCGTCCCCTCGACGCGTGGCTCGTGGTCCCGGTACTCGCGTTCGACGGTCCGAAAGCCCGGTCCGAATGCGTCGGTCACGACCCCGACTTGCCGGGGAACGAGCATGAATCCGGCGGGGAACTGTCCGCGTCACGGCCATCCGATCTGTCGGGGAGTTCCCTCGGCCACCGCCTCTCGGTCGTGTACCGACCCGACACGCCCGCGGGCTTATCCCCGTCCGGCGCCAACGACGGGCATGAGCGACACCCAATCTGTCGAGGAGATCACCGTCTACTCCGATTACGTCTGTCCGTTCTGTTACCTCGGGCGCGAATCGCTCGACCGGTACCAGGCGGATCGCGAGACGGAACTGCGCATCGACTGGCACCCCTTCGATCTGCGCGCGGGCAA
>JAHENO010000265.1 GCA_018609945.1 Haloarculaceae archaeon
GGACGACGTCGCGTTGCTCACCGACGGGCGCTTCTCCGGCGCGACCCGGGGGCCGATGATCGGCCACGTCGCCCCCGAGGCCTACGCCGGCGGCCCCATCGGCGCTCTCCAGGACGGCGACACCGTCACCGTCGACATCCCCGACCGCACGCTGGAAGTGGACCTCTCCGATTCGGAGATCGAACGGCGTCTCGACGCCCGCGAGGAGCCCGAACCGCCCTACGAGAACGGCGTGCTCGCGAAGTACAACCGTGACTTCGGGTCGGCTGCCAACGGCGCCGTCACGAATCCCGGCGTCCAGTGGGACTAGATTGCTGACCAGCCTTCCCACTCAATCGTCCGTGTAGGCCTGCTCGAAGGGGCGGGGCGGGAGGAGCAACTCCTCGAGGATGGGCATGTGCTTGACGTTGTAGACGACTTTCAGTTCGTCGGTGATGGGCATCCCGTTACACGAGAGGCGGATGTCCTGTTCCATCAACTCGACGGGGAGGATGTGGTTGACTGGCATCGACAGTTCGCCCTCGACGAGTTTGATCGCGCAGTTCGCGCAGGCGCCGCCGCGGCACGCAAAGGGCCAGACGTGGCCGCGGTTCTCGGCCCCCTCAAGCAGCGACTCGCCGGGGTCGACCCGGAACTGTCCGAAATCCGCCTCCGCGAGGTCGGCGCGGGCGGCCTTCTCGAAGAGGTCGGGGTCGTCCGCGTCCCAGCCGTGATCGGCCAGGACGTCGTAGTTGAGATAGGTCACCTCGGTGGTCGCGTACTCCCGCCGGGCTGCGTCGCCATCCTCGGGGTCGGCGGCGTGCCCGAAGCGTTCGCCGTTCTCGCTCTCGGCGTCGTAGCCGGCCTTGAGTTTCTCGTAGGCCGTCCGGACGCGACGGAACTCCTCGACGGAGCCACCCTGGTCGGGATGGGCCTGCTTGACCCGCTCCCTGTAGGCGCGCTCGATCGCCTCCTCGTCGGCGTCGGGGTCGACGAGCAACACCTCGTAGGGCGAGGCCATTACTGTAGACTAGCGATACCGGGAAAATAAGGCTGCCGTGTTCTCCTGCGGTCGGGCGGTCACCTGATGTGGCTCGCCTCGATGTCAGGCGGTCACTCGACCAGCGCTCCTTCCAGGAGTTCCAGCGGGTGACGGATCTCGTAGCCCGTCCCGTGTTCCATCTGCATCGCACACGTGGGACACTCGGTCATGCCGGTTTCGCCCTCGGCGTGCTCCATGTGTTCGAACATCTCCTCGCCGATCTCCATGGACTTCTCGTACTTTTCCTCCTTCCAGCCGTAGGTCCCCGAGATCCCCGAGCAGGACTCGCCGACGTCCTCGACGCCGACGCCGTCGAGGTCCCGGAACAGTTCGACGGCCTGCCTGTCCAGCCCCTGGTTGCGGGCGTGACAGGGTGCGTGGTAGGCAAATTCGTCGGCGAGGTCGCCCTCGATTTCGGCCGCCGCGAGTTCGCCACGCAGGTCCTCGTGGATGCGGAGATACTCGACGGCCTCGAAGGTGTGGGCAGCCATCTCCTCGATGCCGTCGATGTCGAACAGTTCGGGGTACTCCTGGCGCAGCGCCATCGAACACGAGGTACAGGAGGCGATGGCGTCGTAGCCCTCCTCGACGAGGTCAGACATCGAGGAGACGTTGACCTCGGCGTGGCGGCGGGCGTCCGCCAGCATTCCGTTGGCGAACATGGGCGTGCCGGAGCACTTCTGGTCGGGAACGACGACCTCGTACCCGAAGTGTTCGAACACACGGACCATCGCCCGTCCGACCTCCGGGGTGTTGTAGTTCGAGTAACAGCCGTGGAAGTACGCGACCTTCTTCTCGGCGTCGACGTCCTCGCCGCGCCGTTCCCGACTCGCCCGGGCGCGCTCCCGGGACCCCGCGGCACCGCCCTCGCTCGCCCACCACTCCCGGAAGGTTTCGGTCGCAAACGCGGGGAAGTCCCGCTCGGCCGTGATTCCGAGGGTCTTCTCGTTGATCCACTGGACGAGACTGTTGTTGAGGACAGCGTTCGTCAGCCGGGGGAACCGACTCCCGATGGACGCGAACAGCCGGTAGTTCGCGAGGATGCGGTTGCGAACGTACTCCCGGGAGAAGTGGTCCATCTGCTCGCTGACGTACTCCCCGCGGGCGGTGTTGTGCATCTGCGAGAGCGGGACGCCCGCGGGACAGGCGTTGTCACACCGCATGCAGTTCGAGCAGTCCATCACCGAGTCGTCGATCTCGTGGTCGTCCTTCGCGCGCTTGAGCCGCCACTGCTCGGGGCCCTGGAACTTCGGCCCCGGGAAGTCGTCGTCGACCTCGGCGACCGGGCAGTTGGTATCGCAGGTCGAGCACTTGTAGCAGGAGTCGGCACCGGGACGCAGGTCGAAATCGTCGCTGTCGGGGAACACCTCCACGGGCTCGAATTCCTCGCCGGTGTTCGGTTCCACGGGGTCGAACTCGCTGCCGGCGTCGGCGTCGACCGCTCCGGGATCGGCGTCACTCATCGTGCCACCTCCCGTGCGGCCCCCTCTCCGGCGACGTAGCCCGTCGCAAGCGAGACGCCGCTGCCCGACTTCTCGGCGGGGAAGTCGTATCCCCCCAGCACCGAGCCTGCGGCCCGCAGGTTCTCGAATTCGGGGCTGTCCTCCGCATCCATCGGTCGGAGGTCGTCGTCGGTCTCGACGCCGAACTGGGCGAAGGGATGATCGCCGAAGGCGTCGCGGTCGAACCACTCGTAGCGGTCCCCGGGGTGGGAGATGTGGCAGTCGAAGATGGGCTCGGAGACGGTCTCGCGGTCGGAGGTGAGCCCCTTCCCGACGAGTCCGCCCGTCGCGAGGACGTACTGGTCGGCGCTGTTGGGAATCTTCGCGCCGTTCTTCTCGACGTAGACGCGCTCGATTCGTTCCTCGCCCTCGTAGTCGACGACGGGGTTGCCGGTCTCGATGCGCGCGCCGGCCTCGTCCAGCGCCGCGAAGAGCGCGTCCTCGAGCCTGAGGCCGGGTAGCGAGGGTGGCCCCATGGGAACCTCGAAGACGTCTGCACCCAGGCGCTCGGACAGTTCCCGCCGGACGGCCGCCGGGTCGTCGTCACCCAGGATCGCCGGGAAGCCGACCCGCTCCTCGCCGTCGAGTTCGGGGTTGACCCGTCCGGCCAGCGCCTCCCTGGCTGGCTGCTCGCGTCCCCTGACCGACACCGGTGCGTTCGAATCGAGCAGTTTCGCGTAGCGTGTCACCTTCGCGTCCGCGCGCAGGTCGCCGGGGAACC
>JAHENO010000266.1 GCA_018609945.1 Haloarculaceae archaeon
CGTCGGCCAGGGAGATCTCCACGCGCCTGGTGGTGGTGTACGACTCGCCGGATTCCATGTCGCCGACCTCCTCGACGCCTTCCCAGATGACCGTGCCGTCGGTGCCGTTGCCGGCGTAGATGCGCGTGTACACCGTCACGTTCGAATCGGCGGTCTGCTGGTCGTTGGTCAGCGTCGTCGTCACGTCACGGCAGGTCTCGCCACACTCCTCGATCCGATCGATCGAGGAGGTGAACGGCGGTCCGGTCGGCGTTGCCGTCTCCTCGGTGTCAGTCCCCGCCCCGGTGCTGCCACCCGACGATTCCGACTCCTCGGTCGGGAACGACTCGATGTCCGCGCTGTCGCCGCCCGGAGCAGGTCCGACACCCATCGCGAACGCCACGGCGGCACTCGCGATCAACAGGACCGCCCCGAACGCGAAAACCTTGTTGCGCATCCGTGATCACCTCCCGGCGGCAGTCGGGGGACCGGACGTCGACTGGCCGGCGTCGTCACTCACCGCAGGGCCGAGCGCCCCCTCGAGAACGCCGTCGACGAACTGCCCGATCGTGTGCAGCACGTTCTCGACGAAGTCAGGGACCGGCCCGGGCAGGTCACTCGGCGGTCCGGCGTCCCCGGCATTCGACTGGTCTGTACTGTCCACCGGCGCGGCCGCGCCTGCCCCCACGAACAGTGTGAGGACTGCGAGCGTGGCGAGCAGGGATCGTGCGAGCGTCATTGCAGTCGAGACCAGGGCCGAGAGCCAGTTATACCGTCACGTCCGTAAACGCCGATATCGGTCGTTTCAGGGGGAATAAAGCTGATTTAATCGGAATTAAGCCGGTTTTGGCGCACGTCCGGACTGTTGATCGTGAGAGCCCCGGTGACTGACCGGAGCTGGCCCTGTTTGCCGGTGGCGTGCGGCTGTGGTACGCTCGCTCGTCTCCCGGTCGGGCTGAAAACAGAGAGTGCCGCTGTCTAACCTGTGATTCTCCAGGCTAGGCGTCAAAGCAGCGCATCTAACGTGGGGTCCTCGATTTCACGAGATTTGCCGTGACAGAAACGTCTGACATAGTTTTATGTGGCTCTGTGGAAACGTAAAGATATGTCAGCAACGCATAGTGAAACACAATCCAAAGCGAGTTCCGGGGTTGCTATAAGCACCGCGGTCGCCGAGCGCGTGAGCACCGCGACGGACACGCCGGTGCTGGAACTCCCCCCACTGCAGGCGGCAATTGATCCCGACGTCCTCGACGCACTCGTTGGCGGGCGAACAACGACTGCCTCCGTGACATTCCGGTATGCGGGATGCGTCGTGACCGTCCGAGCGGATCGAACGATCGAAGTGTTGACCGAGTGAATACTGGAGCGCGCACACGAGCCGGGCACTAGAAGACGTTTTGCTCACCGCCGTCAGGAGATAGTGCGTACGGACGTTCTGTTTAGCCTGCAGTGCGGTAGTAGAGTACAAATTAGCCGAAACAATTTGATTCTGAATCGGTTTTCTCTTTCCACCAACCGCTGAACCGACGTTTACGCGAGGTGGCAGGAACTGGCCTGCGACTTCCAGAGTCTCTATCAGTCTCAGTGCCTAGCACTTTCCAGGGACGTTCCGGGGGCACCTCCAGCCTCATGGCGGCGGCCGATCTCCCCCTCTCACTCCACGAAGAGGTCGTCGTCAAGGTATTTCAGGCCGGTGTCGCAGGCGACAGTCACGACCACGTCATCGGGATCCCGTTGGGCGGCGAGTTCGACGGCGGCCGCCACATTCAGCCCGGTGCTGGCGCCGCCGAATAGTCCCTCCTCGGACGCGAGCCTGCGCGCCACCGCACGGCCCTCGGCTTCCGGGACGGTGCGCACGTCGTCGTATAGGTCCTCGTCGAGCAGGGGCGGCTGCTCGACCACTGCCAGCCCCTCGACGGTGTGGTCGCCACCTTCGCCGGCTGAGAGATACGGCGACTCGGCCGGTTCGAGCACTGTCACACGAACGTCGCGCTCGGCTCGCAGGGCGCGGGCAGTGCCCATGGCACAACCACCGGTACCGACACCCATCACGAAGTCTGTGACGCCAGGGGCGTCGCCGAGTATCTCCTCGCCGAGCGTCGCGTATCCGTCGAGCGCGTCGGTGTTGTGCAACTGGTCGGTCCAGTAGGCTCCTGTCTCTTCTACCACAGCGTCGAGTCGCTCCTGCCAGTCGTCGATGAGTCCCGGATGGATGTGTCCGTCCGGTGTTTCGAGCACCTCCACGTCGGCTCCGAACGCCCGCATCGTGCGTATTTTCTCGGTCGCGAAGCAGTCGGCAGTGAGCAGCGTCGCGGGGTGGTCCAGCGCCGCGCAGACCATCGCCAGGCTCGTCCCCGTCGAGCCCCCGGTATACTCCACGATACGTTGCCCGGGCCCCAACTCCGCTCGCTCGCGTGCTCCTCGGATGATGGCGACCGCCATCCGGTCTTTCATGCTCCCCGTGGGGTTGGCTCCTTCCCACTTCGCGAGGATGCGGGCGCCGCCAGCCGGACGCACGGAGTCTAATTCCACCAGCGGCGTCGCTCCTACCGCCTCAAGTGTTGAAACAGCTAGCATAACTGCTGATATGACATGGTGGTTGTTAACGGTTAGCGTGCTATGGGGTCGACGTCGATCCCGGGCGTGTCCGGGTAACCCTTGGCCTCGATGACCACCAGCGGCGGCTGGTCGCCCAACCGCTCGACAGCGAGCAGCTCCGGGCTTGTCATGCGCCACAGTCGATCGTGTGGGCCAGGAAAGTTCGGTCGCTCTCGGACGGACTACCGTCGTTCGGTGCCGGAGTGACCGCAGGGGGCCTTGCGGTCGGCTCGGAACGTAGCGATAGCAAGCCGTCTCAGTGCGCGTCCTCGTGGGGGTTCAGCGTCGTCCCGTACTGCTCGGCGTGGTCGGTGTAGTCGATGAACCGTGGCGCGTCCGGGTCGAAGGGCCGTTCGAGGGACTCGAAGGCCTTCTTCTTGTCCCAGCTCTGGAGGCCGCCGACCGCGCCGCGGTCCTCGAGGTCGTGGTACTCCAGATCCGGCTCGGTCGCCTCCCAGGCGCGCAGGCCCTGCTCGGTCCGGACGATCACGCTCGAATACTCGTCGCTGGAGCCCACTGAGCCGACGGTGAGGTCCGCACAGTAGCCGGTGAAATCGGCACACTCGTCACAGCCTTTGAGCGCAGCGCCGTGGAACTGTTCGATGTCCTCCTCCAGCAGGAGCTCGTGGTCGCGGTCGTAGACGATCATTTTCCCGTCGAGCACGTCCATCTTCCCGATCTCCTCGGGATCGATCCCGCGTTTTTCCTGGAGTTGCTCGCCCATGAGCCGCTCGTAGTTGAAGTTCTTCGTGCACATGAGCGCGATCGTGTACTCGATTGCGCGCACGCCCGCTTCCTGGCTGCCGTACTCCCAGTCGAAGTCCTGCAGCGCGCGGATGCCCTCGATCTCACACGGCGTGCCCACCAGTGCGAGGCTGATCTCCTCGGGTGGTTTGTCGGGAAGCTTCGGGGCCCACCGGTCGAGATCGAGGTTGCCCAGCGCCATCGTCTGGTTGTAGATGCTGCCGGCGTTGTCGACGATCTCCTCCCGCGTCGTCGCCAGGAAGCTCTCCGCTTTCCAGGGCTCGTCGTCGGATTCGGTGGCGATCAACGCGCCGTCGATCTCGCCCGCCTCGAGGAGGTGGATCAGGACGCTCGTGACGAGGCCGCCGTCCTGGGCGTTCTCCCGCCACTCTTCGGTGACGCGCGCGGAGAACTCCGTGATCGGGTCGCCCGCGCCGGAGACGTTGTCGTCGCCGCCGGTGATCTTCCACTGGCGCTCGTACCGGAGCCCACCACGGGGACAGAAATCCCAGCACAGCGAACAGCCGGTACACATCTTCACCAGTTCCGGCAGCCCGTCGTCGCCGATCCCGATCGAGTCCGAGGGGCAGGAGGCGACACAGGTACCACACTGGATACACCGGCCGTCGTCGATGACGGCTTCGTCGAGTTCCATGAACCACGTCTTCTCGTCGGGCGTCTCGATGTCGTTCATCTCCTCGCGGATCGCGTACGACGGCGTCTCCAGGTCGACACCCTCGGGGACGTTCACCCGCTCGTCCGGCGCCGTCTCGTCGAGGTCCTGGCTGGCGCCGGCTCTCGGCTCGGTGAATGAGAGCTCCGTCAGCCTTCCGTCCGCGTCCACGTTGTCCGGCCTCACTCCGCCGTCGGTCACCGGCCCCTCCGTTTCGCTCGTACCCTGACCGCCACCGGTCTCGTCAGGGCCTGGCGGGACCGGGCCGGACTCGTCGACGGGACCGACCTCGTCCGCGGGCACGATCCCGCTCTCGCTCGCCGGTCGGTCGATCCCGACGCCGTCGGCCTGTGGCGTCCCGTCGCTGTCCGGCGTCGAGGTATCGTGGCCGGGCACGCCAGGCGAGGATTCGGCGCCGGTTCCGTCGTCGCTCCGGTCGTCGTCCCTCTCTCCGCTCCCGTCCCTGTCGTTCGGGCCAGACGCGTCAGTCATCGGCAGCAACACCCTCCGACACCGGCGCGTCGACTCGCTGCATGACCGACCGGAGGCGGTCGTTGTCGACCCGGCGCGTCCACTGGTAGAACCGCTCGCCGTCCTCGCGTTCGTCGGCGTAGGCCGCGAACAGTTCCTCCAGGGCGGGGATCACGGCGTCTGCCGGGACGGCAGTCTCGACCCAGTCGAGAAAGCCGTTGTCGGTCCCGAGGCTGCCCCCGAGACCGAAGTCCATCCCCTCGACGAGGGCGTCGTAGTCGCCGTCGCCGTCCTCGTCGAGCTGGACCGTCTCGCCGCGGAAGCCGATGTCGGCGATCTGTGGCTGGGCACACGACGCCGAACAGCCCGACATGTGCATCCGGACGACGCGCAAGTCGTCGGGCGTGTCGATCCGCGCGTCGAGTTCGCGCGCCCAGCGCTTGACCCGCTTTTTCGTCTCGATGATGCCGTAGTTGCAGAACTCCGAGCCGGTACAGCCGACCGCGCCGCGCTCGAAGGGGCCGGGCTCGACCGGGTACTCCTCTGCGAAGGGCTCGGCGCGGAGCTCCGGGACCCGCTCGTCGGGCACGTGGGTGATGAGGAAGTTCTGGTCGGTTGCCAGCCGGACGGTCGCGTCCTCGGTCCCGTACTCCCTGGCGGCGCGGGCGGCCGCGGCGAACTCGTCGCCGCCCATCCGCCCGGCGACGACGTTGAAGCCGACGTAGTCGAGGCCGTCCTGTCGCTGGTCGTGGACGCCGACGTGGTCGCCCCTGTAGCCCTCTGTCAGGTCCTCGCCGCGGGTCGGCAGGTCGACCGCACACCTGTCGCGGACGGCCGCCTCGAAGGCGTCGGTCCCCATCTGCTCGACCAGGTAGCGCATCCGGCAGACGCCGCGGTTGTTCCGGTCGCCGAGTTCCTTGAACGTCTGGGCGACCGCACGTGAGAATTCGACGGCGTCGCCCGGCGGCACGAACACGTCCAGCGGCGTCGCCATCCGCGGCCCGTCCGAGAGCCCGCCGCCGACTTTCACGTGGAAGCCGTAGGTGTACGTTCCGTTTCCGGACCCGTCGGACGCATCGCCCGCGTCCGTCCGCTTGCGCGCGGGAGTCATCCCGACGTCGTTGATCTGTGACTGGCCACAGTCGTGTCTGCAGCCAGTGATGGTCATCTTGAACTTCCGGGGCAGGTTGGCGTACTCCTCGTTGTTGATGAAATACTCCGAGACGGCGTCGATGACGGGCTGGGCGTCGAACGCCTCGTGGCCGTCGAGTCCCGCGGCCGGACAGCCCAGCACGTTCCGTGCGGAGTCGCCACAGCCCTGGATCGTGGTCAGTCCCACCTCGTCGTACCGGCGCCAGATCTCCGGGACATCCTCGATCTCGATCCAGTGCATCTGGATGTCCTGGCGCGTCGTGATATCGAGGAAGGCGTCACCCCACAGTTCGTTCTGCTGGCTGCCACCGAACTCCTCGGGTGCGGTGGCGAACTCCTCGGCGACCTCGCCGATCACCTCGGCCTGCTCGGGGGTCAGGTGGCCACCCGGCACCTTCGTCCGGACCATGAAGTAGCCGTCCTGGACGCCGTGTGCGTACATTCCGGCCCACTTCAGGCGTTCCCACTCTCCCTCGCCGCCGCGCGATTCGATCTCCTCGAAGGTCAGTCCCTCCGCTGCGTACGTCTCGACGTCTTCGACGACGTCGAGGGGATGTTTCCGCTGTTTCCATGTTTCGACCGTGTTCATTCTGGGTGCTCCGTCGCCGCGACGATAGCGAGCTATCGGGCGCGGTTCTGCTCTCGCCTCCGGGGCGCCCGTGAATGTAGGTCCGCATTGCGGAGAAAACGGTGACTGCTGACCGATGGTGGCAAATCTCGCAGCTGTCTCGGACAGCGTCGTCCGAAAACCGCCGATCTCCCGGAAATACCTACTGCAGCGGCGCAGTTCGTCCCCAATAGCGGCAAATACCTCCCTGGCGGCGGAGGGCCGGCAGCGTTCGCCCGCTCGGCGAGGTTGAAACGGGTGGGGCGGAAATGCCGGGGTATGCACGTCACGATGCTCTGCACACACCGGACGGAGCGCGAGGCGGTTTCGACTGCACCGGCTGTGGCCGCCCACGCGGTCATCGACCCGGCCCACACGAAGGAAACCGACGGCGGAAGCGTACCGACGAGCGGGTGGGCCTGAGTATGGCCGGCCGGAGCCAGAAAAACGAACACCCAGACGACAGTGCCGGGAGCGATTCGACAGACGGACCCGATTCCACGGAAGGGCCCCGGGAGGACAGCTCTCCGGGGGAAACCGGCTCGGCGGCGCTCGACTGCGTCGACGAATCAGTCGACGAGGGCCATCTCGAGGATCTCCCCGACGGGAGCGGCTGCGTGGAAGTGTGGGAGTACCTCGCTGACAGACGGGGTGATCCGGAGTGACGACGACACCGCAGGCGGGGAAAGTGTATCTGGTCGGTGCCGGACCCGGCAGTCCCGACCTGCTGACCGTCAGAGCCCGCCGGACCATCGACGACGCCGACGTGGTGATGTACGACTCCCTGGTCAGCGACAGCGTCATCGAAACCGTTCCGGAGACCGCGACCGCGGTCGACGTCGGAAAGAAGCCCGGGCCAGACGGCGAGCGGACGACGCAGGCGGACATCCACCGGGACATGGTGGCTCATGCCCGGCGCGGCAGGACGGTCGCCCGGCTCAAGGGCGGTGACCCCGGCGTCTTCGGGCGGGGCGGTGAGGAGGCCGAGCACCTCGCAGACGCAGGCGTCTCCTTCGAGGTCGTCCCGGGCGTGACGAGCGCCGTCGCCGCACCCGGCGTCGTCGGCATCCCGATCACGCACCGGGACCACGCCTCGGCAGTGACTGTCATCACCGGTCACGAGGACCCCACGAAAGCGGAGAGCGCACTGGAGTGGGGCGCCATCGCGGAGACGGTCCGCTCGGGCGGGACGTTGCTCATCCTGATGGGTGTCGGACGCTTGCCGGAGAACCTCGCGGCGTTGCGCGACCACGGCGTCGACCCCGAGACCCCCGTCGCGATGGTCGAGAAGGCGACGTGGGACGAGGAACGGACCGTCACCGGGACGGTCGAGACGATGGTCGACGTCCGCGACGAGGCTGGCATCGAACCCCCCGCACTGACCGTCGTCGGCGACGTCGTCGGCGTCCGCGAGCAGGTCCGGGACTGTCTCGACCGCGACGCGGCCGGAGAGTCGATCGCGTTCGGCGGCGCGGGATCCCCCGACGCTGCCGGGACAGTGCTGACTGCTGCCAGCCACGCCGGAGGGCCGTTACGAAACGTGGTGAACGAGCATGACGACTGACGGCCCGACCAGCCCCGGCCACCGGACGGCGGAGCCAGACTGGCCGCTGAAACGACTGCTGTCCGACGTGGTCGGTTCGGGACCGAAGTCCGCGGCGGACATGACTCCCGAGCAGGCGCGGACCGCCTTCGAACAGGTGCTCGACGGCTCGCCGGACCCGACGACGCTCGGTGCGTTCCTGCTGGCAAACAGGTGGAAGCGAAACACTCCAGAGGAGCTGGCGGCGTTCGTCGACGTGATGCGCGAGCGCTCGGTCGAGACGGCCCGGCCGTCGGCCGACCCGGTCGACTGTGGCGCGAACTACGACGGCAAGGAGCGCACGGCGATCCTGGGCGTGGGTGCCGGCCTGGTCGCCGCGGCCGCGGGTACGCCGGTCGCGGTCCACAGCGGCGACCACGTTCCCTCCCAGGGTGCGTGGGCCTACAAGCACGTCCTCGAGGAACTCGGGGTCGTCACCGACGTGGCGCCGGCCACGAGCGCCCGGATGGTCGACGAGGTCGGTTTCGGGTTCTACTACCAGCCCCGGTTCAACCCCGGCGTCCACCGGCTCCTGGATCGGCGCGAACAGATGGGCGTCCGGACGTTCCTCAACACTGTCGAGACGCTGGCCAACCCCGCGAACGCGAGCGTCCACCTCGCGAGCTTCTATCACCTCCCGTTCGCGAAGAAACTCGCCGACGCCATCGAGCGGAGCGAGACCCTGGGGTTCGACCGGGTGACGCTCGTCCAGGGGCTCGAAGGCTACGACGACGTCCGCCCCGGTTCGACGAAGGTCGCGGAGTGGGACGGGGGTCGCCTCACCGACGCCGAGATCGAGACCGGCGACTACGGGATGGCCTTCACTGCCGAGGACCTCGAGGTACAGAACCTCCCTGTGGACTCCGCACGGATCACCGAGGAGGTGCTGGCGGGCGACCGGGACGACCAGTTTGCAGACGCCATCGCGCTGAACGCGGCTGTCCGGCTCTCCGCCCGCGGCGACGTCGACGACCTCGCGGACGGAATCGCGCTCGCCCGGTCGGTCATCGAAAGCGGTGACGCGGCCGAGTCGCTGACTGCACTCCGGTCGTTCGAGCCGGCCGTGAACCCCCAGTAAGTATGTCCGGCGACGCAGACTACCCCGAGCCGTCCGAGATCGGTTCCACGGATGCCCCGCCCGTCGCGGCAAGGCCCTACAAGATCCTCTTCGAGGCGAACAAGTGCATCGGTGCCGGCCGGTGTGCTGCGGTCTCGGACAACTGGGAACTCGACATCCGGACGGGGCTCGCCGCCCCCGTCTCCTTCTTCATCTCTGAGGCAGAGCTGGCAGCGAACGTCGACGCTGCCGAAAGTTGCCCGGCGAAGAAGGGCGCTGGCGTCATTCACGTCATCGACCGCCGGACCGGCGAGGAGGTCGCGCCCGACCCGCACGGTGACGGGACGATCAGTGTCGACTGGTAATCGACGCCGCTGACCCACCAATTATATTCCTCTGTACGGTCAGGAACGAGAAGAAGTGCCGGCAATATGAGACCGAACCTACGCGTCATTCTCGGAGTCCTAGCAGGGGTTGTCACCCGCTTGCTGTTCGGGAGGGACGATCCGTTCGGGATCGACGAGGAAGAGTGCCGCGACCCGTCACGGGCACCGGAGGTGTACGGGCCGACCGACATCAACGCCCAGATCGCCAACCAGCGTCTCGCAGTTGCGATGAACGGCGAGGGGTCCATCACCGTGTTCAGATACCCGACCCCGTCGTACTACGACCAGATCAAGTACCGGACCTCGTACCGTGACCGGCCGCTTCTCGGAGCGGAACCGAACGAAGGGTCGTTCCTGGGAATCGTCATCGACAGTGGCGAGCAGACCGTGTTCGAACCGCTCAGGAGGTGGGAGACGTCACAGGAGTACGCCACCACGGCGACCGATACGCTCGTGACCACACACACGAACGACAGGTGGGGACTGGAAGCCGTCGTGACGGACGTAATGCCGCCGAACCTGGACGGACTCGTCCGGAACGTCGAGGTCAGACGGACGCCGGAGAGCGGGATCGAGGACGCGTCGCTCGTCGCGTTCGAGAACTTCAACCTCGTCTGTTCGAAGATCAAGAAGCTGCCGGTGCAGGACTGGTGTCTCGAGCGGTTGAACACCGACACGGCCCGGTATCTGTCGGAACACGACGCGATCGCCCACCGGAAACAACGGGTCGATTCCTCGACCGACACCCGCACGTCCATCGCGACCCTCATCGCGTTCGAGGGGCGGAGTACCCAGCATCAGGTCGGTGGTGACGCCCACGAACCGACAGCGAGGGGGACGACGAATCCGTCCGTACCGATGGACGCCTTCGAGGACGCCGAGGACGGCGACCTGAACGGGAACACCCGGTTCCGCGGGCAGACGACCGGGGCATTGCTGACACCGCTGTCCTTTTCGGACGGAGTCGCCACGGAGCGCGTGTTCATCACCGCCGCGAGTTCGACCGGGAACGGCCCGCCGTCGGACACCCGGGCACGCGCGGTGGCGAAACTGAAGCAACTCAGAAACGAGGCTGGATCGACCGACGAGATCCGACAGACGAAAGAAGAATGGATACGGGATCACCTCACGAACGCCCCGATGCCCGACACCGACAACGAGGCAATCCTGGGCGTCTGCGAGCGGGCGCTCGTCTCTCTCGTCACCACGTTCAGTCCGGATCATGGGGCTGTCGTCGCCTCGATAGCGACGCAATCGCCGTACGGCGAAGACTGGCCTCGCGACTCGGCATTCTTCAATTACGTTCTCGACCTCATCGGGAAATCCGAATGGGTGACCCAACGGAACGAGTGGTTCGCTACCCTGCAGGAGCGACGCCTCGTTGGCGGTGACCCGCTTCGTCCCCCCGGGAACTGGGCGATGAACTACTACGCCGACGGCGTGCCGGGGGGGCCGATCCCGTGGGAGATCGACGAAACCGGCTTCATGCTCTGGGCGTTCTGGGACCACTACAAAGCGACCGGGGATCGGGACTATCTCGAATCGGTATACGACGCCATCGAGCGTTCGGCCGACTTCCTCACGCTGTGGTGGGACGTCGGGAACGACCTCCACGTGCGAACGTGGGAGGACGATAACGTCGAACTCCGGCAGACGATCGTGGGTGCCGGCCCCATCTGGCTCGGCCTCGACTCGGCCGTGAAGGCCGCGGAGGAACTCGGGAACCGGTGGGACGCTACCGCGTGGCGGTACCGGCGGGAACGGCTCGGTCGCGGGATCGAACGGGTACTCTTCGACGGGGAGGGCGGGTTCTACGGCAAGCGGAGCAGACCCGGGTTCCCGGAGCAACTGTGGCCGATCGCCTTCCACGGGTACGACCACCCGCGGATGCAGTCACACGCGGAGCGGGCCTGGGAGAACGCCAGCCGGTCGCTGGCGGAACCGGACGCGGGCGAGTTGTCATCCGGGCAGTACGAGCCCAAGTTCTGGCTGGGGCTGTCGAAGGCGTGGAAAGGCGACGAACGGTCGATGGATCGAGTACGGGACGGAATCGCATGGTCCGCAGAACGACACGCGGAGCCCGGCACCCACGTCATGGGGGAGGCGTGGCGGAACATCGACGGCGATATTGTCTCCGCCGTCTCACAGCCGCATCTCTGGGAGATGTGTCTCCTGTACCTCGCCGCGCTCGAAGCCTTTCCGCCCGCCGACGTCGGCGAGGAACCCCGGTCCCCGTTCGGCGGCTGGCTCGAAGTACTCCGTGACGACGAGTTCGTACGACGGATCCGGGCATGACGCAACCGTCCGGGACGACCTTGCTCGACAGGTACTCGGTCCCCAATCGTCGTCAGTATTCATGGCGCCGTGCCGAGACGCCGCCAAGGTAGCGGCCGATGGAGCCGAGTACAGCGAAGTGCACGAGACGAACGAAGATCGGACGGGCAAGGGCCTGATGCAGCAAGCTGCGAACATCGCACCAGGGATCGTCGAAGTCGAAGAAGTAGAACCGACGATCCGCTTCGCTTAGATCCACGTGCACCCGGTGCACGGCGTGGAGAGCCAGTGAGAGTAGCCAGTAAATCGGGCAGCAACTCTACTTCAGCAACGGCTGTGAAGCCGTTCTCGATGACGGTGACGACCACAGCGACTGTCGAGATGGAAAACACTGCATTCGTCCCGAAACGACTGTCGATCGACCCGAAGACGACAGTCGAGTGGGTGAACCGCGACAGGTTCGGACACGACGTGCAGAGCGCACAGTCCCATGATGCTACGGTTCCTGGGACCACTATTCGGGCACTCTCGGAGAGGATGAGAGCACAGAGTACACGTTCGAGAGCGTGGGCGTCTACGAGTATTACTGCACGATTCACAGCGAAAACACGATGTGTGGTGCCGCCTCGTGGGCGATGTCTCGCTCGATCAATCCCCACTCTGTGAGGAGAGCGACGACGACGGCGGTGGCAGCTACTGAGCCACTCCGAGTGGGTCGCTCTCTCCGCCCGTCGCAGAACAGTGGGCCCATGTGTCTGCCGGACAGACCGGATCAACACGCCTCTGTCGCCCGTCTCCGCCTTACCCGTACGCGCCGCCGTCCTCGTCATCTTGATCGTCGTCGGGGTTCCCACAGCCTGCCACGGCGATCATGCTGACGCTCCCGCACACTGCGAGTAGGGTTCGCCGCTTCATAAATTAGTATTGTGGCTCGGTCGCAAAAGAGTGTGGCTCGCGCGACGCCGGTGGTGTGGGTGGTGGAAGCGCCGCGATACACACACGACAGGTCAGAGCCACTCTCTGGGGACCTCTCCCGAGAGGCACGCAGTGAGTGATGGTCTCGACGCGATCTGTCTGGCGAAAACGCGGAGGCAATCAGCCGATGGATCTGGCTTCGTCGAAACTTAGTGTAGTGCGGCTTCAGCCCTGAACTGCTAGCTTTATCTACGTAGAGCACGTCTAGAAGGTATTCAGAAATTCTCTGAAGCAACTCATGCCACGAACACAACAGTACTCTGTCGATCTGTCTGCCGATGAGCGAGCGGAACTGAACG
>JAHENO010000267.1 GCA_018609945.1 Haloarculaceae archaeon
CGAGCATTCGAGGATCTCCATCCCGGGTTCCAGGTCGCCACGGTCGATGGCCGCGGTGATCATCTCCCGGTAGATGCGGTCTTTGATGCTACCGGATGGGTTGACGAACTCCAGTTTGCCGTAGATGGTCGCGTCGGCCTCTTCGCTGGCGCCGCTGATCTCCACGAGCGGCGTTTCGCCGATGGTATCGAGGATGTCTGCCGTCGCTGATCGCGCGCTTCGCTGATCGGACTGTCCCATATGCGTTCCTCTCGTGGCAGGCAAAAGTAGTTGCCGGAACAGGCCCCGTGCGCCAGATGCGCCGTGGCCCGAACGCGGGAAAACGCGACGCCCGAGTCAGTTCGGGACTTCGCCCTCAACTTCTTCGACGTAACTGCCCATCTCCTGGAAGAGGAACTTGTCGCTCTCGCCCTCGAATGGCGTCCCGGCCCAGACATCGACGTCACCGCTCGCGATGCCGTCGCGGACACTCGCAACCTCGTCCTGGACGTCACTCGGCACCTCCGGACCCCACTCGGAGAGGCCCACGATGCCCTCGTTGAGCCCTTCCCAGTAGGCGTCCGACTCCCAGGTGCCGTCCTTGACCGACTGCACGGTGGGCTCGTAGAACACTTCCCAGTTCCAGATGGGCGAGGTGATGTAGTTGTCGCCGGCAAACTCGCCCATCGGGGCGTCGTAGCCCGTCGCCCAGATGTCGGCATTCGCCGCGGCCCTGACCGCAGCAGGGGAGTCCTGGTGCTGGGCCATCACGTCGACGCCTTCGTCGATGAGTGCGTTGGCAGCCTCCTGCTCGGTCGGCGGGTCGAACCACGTGTTCGTCCACCGCACCTTCGTCGTGACGTCCTCGTTGACCGACGCCGCCCCCAGCGTGAAGGCGTTGATGCCACGGACGACCTCCGGGATGGGGAATGCAGCCACGTAGCCCATGGTGTTGGTTTCGGTGAGCCTCCCCGCTGCGACGCCGGCCATGTACCGCGCCTGGTACATCCGGCCGAAGTACCGCCCCATGTTCTCCCTGGTGACGAATCCGGAGCAGTGTTCGAACAGTGTCTCCGGGAAGTCCTCGGCCACCTTCGCCATCGGGTCCATGTACTCGAAGGTGGTCCCGAAGATGATGTCGAACTCCTCGTTCGCGAGATTCCGGATGACTCGCTCGCCCTCGTCGCCGGGCACCGACTCGACGAATTCGGTCTCCAGCCAGTCGAACTGCTCGTCGACGGCCAGTCGTCCCTGGTCGTGGGCCCACGACCATCCCAGGTCGCCGACCTCCGAGACGTACACCCAGGCTGCCCGGACAGTATCGTCGCCGCCATCGCTGCTCCCACCGTCGGAGCCACCGCCGTCACTGCCGTCGCTGCCGTCGCTGCCATCGCTGCCATCGCTGCCATCGCTTCCGCCGCTTCCTCCGCCGTCGCCGCCGTCGCCGCCACAGCCAGCGAGGCCGATCATGCTTCCGGCACCGACCACCCGAATCACGTCGCGTCGTGAGATGTTTCGTTTCATTGTTGTCAAGCCTGTGACCGCCTGTCAGGCGTAATCCGTTTGCTCATTTCTGCCAGTATCGTATAAATCCATCCCTGCTGGCCGTTTTTACACGACGCTCTCCGGCGGGGTCGAACGGCGACAACTGCGATAGTGAAAAAGGTTATACGCGTGCGTTCGGGAGTGCATGTCGTAGTTGCCAGTCATGACTGAGGACCCGTTCCTCCGGATGGAGGGTATTCACAAGGAATTTCCCGGCGTCGTGGCCAACGACCACGTCGATTTTTCGGTACGGCGGGGGGAAATCCACGGTCTCCTGGGAGAGAACGGAGCCGGCAAAAGCACCCTCATGAAGATCCTGTACGGGCTCTACTCCGAAGACCAGGGGGAAATCTGGCTCGACGGGACCCGGCTCGATCTGGATTCGCCCCAGGACGCCATCGACGCGGGGATCGGAATGGTGCACCAGCACTTCATGCTGATTCCGCGGCTGACGGTCGCCGAGAACATCGTGCTCGGGGAGCGCGAGCCGGCCGGCGCCTTCCGGGAGGACGCCGAAGAGAGCTGGCTGCCGGCCTCGCTCCGGTCGAACAGCCTGGTCCGCAGCCTCGGGGAACTGTTCTCGCTGGGGCTGGACGTGCCACAGGAGAAGATTGCGGACCTCGCGGACCAGTACGGCTTCTCGCTGGACCCGGGGGCGAAAATCTGGGAACTCGATGTCGGTCAGCAACAGCGCGTGGAGATACTCAAGGCGCTGTACCGTGACGTCGACCTGCTGATCCTCGACGAACCGACGGCCGTGCTGACGCCAAACGAGGCCGAACGCCTCTTCGACTCGCTCGAACGGCTCGCCGCGGAAGGAATCTCCGTCATCTTCATCACGCACAAACTGAAGGAGGTCGAGGCGGTCACCGACCGTGTCACGGTCCTCCGGGAGGGAAAGAACGTCGGGACTGTCGACACTCCCGACGTGAGTCGGGCTGACCTGGCGGAAATGATGGTGGGCCGCGAGGTCCTCTTCCAGCTCGAGAAGGACCCCGTCGAAATCGGCGACCCCGTGCTCCGGGCCCGGGGACTCACGGCCACCGACGAGCGCGAGATCGAGGTCCTCTCCGGTGTCGACCTCACGGTCCGGTCGGGCGAGGTCGTCGGTATCGCCGGCGTGAGCGGCAACGGGCAGAAGGAACTCGCGGAGGTCGCCGCCGGGCTCCGCGACCTCGTCGAGGGAGAGATCGTCGTCTCGGGGACCGACCTGACGGGAGCGAAACCCAGGCGGTTCGTCGAAAACGACGTCTCGTTCGTCCCCGAGGACCGCCTGCGGTACGGCTGTGCAGCGGACCTGTCGGTCATGTACAACGCAGCGATGAAGGAGTTCAGAACCGACCAGTTCGGGAGCGGGCAGTTCCTCGACTACGGCAGAGTGCGCGAGTACGCCGAGACGCTCGTCGAGGAGTTCGACGTCCGCGGCGTCCGGGACGTCGCCGAGACGGAGGCGGGCGACCTCTCGGGTGGGAACCTCCAGAAACTGATTCTGGCCCGCGAGATTTACCGCGACCCGGACCTGCTGATCGCGAATCAGCCGACGCGGGGCGTCGACGTCGGGGCCATCGAGTTCATCCGCGAGGCGATCCTCGACCAGCGCGCCGAGGGGACCGGCGTGTTGCTCATCTCGGAAAACCTGGACGAGATCATGGACCTGAGCGACCGGGTGCTCGTCATCTACGAGGGCGAGTTCGTCTACGAGACCACGCCCGAGGAGGCCGACCGCGAGCGTGTCGGCCTGGAGATGACCGGCGGCGGCCCGGGGGGACCGTCCACGCAGACGGAAGCGGTCGTCGAACAGGGGGGCGGGTCCTGATGCAGGTCGGCGTCGATATCGAGGCACGGGAAGAGGTCCCTGCCTGGCTGGTCTACGGCACGCCGGTGTTCACGGTCGTCGGGGCACTCGCGGTGAGTGCCATCGCGCTCGTGGCTCTGGATGTCAGCCCCATCGCTGCCTACTCGACGATGTTCGTCCAGACGCTCACCACCGAGTTCGGCCTGACCGAAGTCGGCAAGAAGGCAGCCCCGCTTATCTTGACCGGGCTCGCAGTGTATCTCCCCCTCCGGGCCGGGGTCTGGAACATCGGTGCGGAGGGACAGCTGATCATCGGTGCGCTCGCC
>JAHENO010000268.1 GCA_018609945.1 Haloarculaceae archaeon
CGCTCCCCGGGCCCGCGCCGCCGCCGCCAGCGCCGTCCGGACGCGAAGTCCCATGCCCGGGCACAGACAGCCCACGCGCTCGTGGACCGGGTGGGGCGTCCGGGCGGTGACCGCCACGGTGGTCCCGTCGGCGGCTGTCGCCGACCCCGCCCGGACCGCGGTGGCGACCGTCTCAGGTGCGACGGCGCCGGCCAACGAAACCGTCCGGCCGCGGTGGACGGCCCCGCCGACGCGACAGATCACAGTTCGCGTCCCCGCATCGTGTCCGGGTCGGGAAGGTCGCGTCCGGCGGCGAACTTCGCGTACGGCGTCGCGGGTTCCTCCCGGTTCTCGTAGGCCTGCGCCGCGGTCCGGACGGCCGCCCGCACCCGGTCGAACTCGTTGAAGGGTTCGGTCCACTCGATCTGGATTTCGGTCCCGTGTTTCTCGCGGAGCCGCAACGCCTGGAACGCGCCGAACTCGCTCGCCTCGAACAGGGCCGCGCGTCCGAAGTGACGGACGACACACTCCTCGTGTGCCCGTGTCACGTTCCGGAGTGACCCCCGAGCCCCCCGGGAGTATGCGATGACCAGCAGCACGCGAGTGGCGTGATCCGACGGAAAGTTAAATCGTTCGATGGGTTCGAGTGACAGGTTTCACTCGACCCGTGCGACCGTCACCGCGGCGGGGTCGACGTCTCCCGTCAGGTCGGCGACCCGCTCGCGCGCTCCGCGGGGCGAGGCGGCGACGACGGCCAGCCCCTCGACTGTTGGGGGGGCCGTTGCCCGGTAGACGGCAGCCTCCTCGTCGAAGGCCGTCGCGTACGTCCGGAGAACGCCCCGCACCTCCCGTTCGAGGGCCGGCAGGGAGAGGTCGCCGTCCTCGTATGCGGTCAGCGCTTCCTCGATGGTGCGCAGCGCCGAGATGCGGTCCATTATGTGGTGCGCAGGTGGTCGGTCCGTGGCTCGTAGACCTCGCCTTTCTGTTTGAGCTGTTCGATCTCGTGCTCGGCCGTCGAGGGCTCCATGCCCCCTTCCTCGGCGCGCTCGATCACGACGTCGACGGGAGCGCCCTCGTCGTATTCGGCCTCGATGTCGGCGATCAGCGAGAGCAGGTCCTTGATGCGGTCGCGCTGGCTCTTGGAGGTCCCCGTCTCGATCATGTCGGCGTCGTACTCCCCCGTTTCGGGGTCCATTCCGATGTCCTCCAGGCAGTGACGGGCGATCCGCACCGCGCGCTCGGCGTCCTCGACTTCGATGTCGTCGGAGAGACGAACGCGAGCGCTCGCCTCGGCCAGCCGGACCAGCGCCTCCAGTTTGCGTGCCGTCACCGGGACCGGGGCGTCCTCGTCGGCCCCGCGCGAACGCAGGTCGACGTAGAAATCGCGGATCTCCGCGCGGGCCGCCTCGGTCATCGTCGGGAAGCAGTTGCGCTTGGCGTAGGCGACGTACTTGCGCAACAGCTCGGGTTCGATCGTCGGCGCCACCTCGTCGGTCACGGTCTCGACTTCCTCTTCGGTGTAGTTCGACGTGCTCGTCTCCGTCCGATGAGTGTGCAATTCGCCAGCGTAGTTCGCCGTGAGGATGTGCTCTGCGAGGTTGGCGTCCTCCTCTTCGTCGGGTTCGTCGGTGACGGTAAAGATCAGGTCGAACCGCGAGATGAGCGCCGGTTCGAGGTCGATCTGCTCGGCGATGGGCTCGTACTGGTCGAACCGGCCGTACTTCGGGTTTGCCGCACCGAGCAACGAACAGCGACTTTTCAGCGTAGCGTTAATTCCAGCCTTACTTACGCTAATTGATTGCTGTTCCAGTGCTTCGTGCATGGCGCTCCGATCGTCGCTGGACATCTTATCTAGCTCGTCGACAGCTGCAATTCCCTGATCGGCCAGAACGAGCGCGCCAGCCTCTAAGCTCCACTGCTGGCCGTCGCCGAAATCGTCCCGAACGGCTGCCGCAGTGAGCCCGGCGGCCGACGATCCCTTCCCGGACGTATAGACCGATCTCGGCGCTATTTGTCGAATATATTGAAGTAATTTTGATTTGCCAGTTCCGGGATCACCGATCAGGAGCATGTGCAGATCCCCCCGGATGCGCGATTCGTCGGGGAGGTGCTTCGTCACACCCGAAAAGAGCTGGAGGACCATCGCCAGTTTCTGGGTCTCGTAGCCGTAGATCGAGGGCGCGATGGCGCCCTGCATCTGCTCGTAGAGATTGGGATGGTTCGAGAGTTCGACAATCTCTTTTTTGTCCTCGTCCGTGATGTCCATCTCCTCGAACTGTTCGTCCTCGATGGAAACCGTGAGACCGTCCATGTATACGTCGAACATGGGCGACTTCTCGCGATCGTTGCCACGCTGGTCGAGTTTGAGCGTCCCCGTGACCTCGACGTGGTCGCCGGCGGTCACCTCGCCCGTGATGTCGTCCTCGATGTTGACGTCGATGTTCTGTGGAGTCTCGCCGCCGCGCAGCCCCTCGGGGGACTCCTGGACGCGGAGCTTCTGGGCGTCGACGAACTCCGACTGGTCGAAGTTGATGCGAAACGGGCCCTGGCGCTCACAGCCCTGGCACTCGTGGGGTTCCTGGAAGTCGCCGTCGGTCTGGGGAATACGCGAGAGCGTCCCGCAGCGCTGGCACTCGAAGGCAGCGTCGGTGATTTTGGGCCGGACGTCCGTCGCTTTGCGGACGATACCCTGGATCGAAATGAGCCGCCCGTGGTGGTCGTGACGGATCTCGCGGATGCCCGTGGTCTCGGGGAGGTTCTCGATACGGACGTGTGCCTGGCCCAGCGAGACGTCGACGGGCAGGTCGTACAGCCGGAGGGCCTCTTCGGCGTACTCGATGAGTTGCCCTGGCTTGCTGCGGAGGTCGTCGGCAAGGTCCGGGTCGAAGCGATAGAGGTCCCGCCAGTCGACGTACAGCGACTTCTCCTCGGTCGGGTACTGCTGGGCGAGTTCCCCGATCTCGTTGCGGTAGTAGTTCCGGTAGAACTCCTCGAACCGGTCGATGAGTTCCGTGTCGTCCGCGCGGGCCATCTGGTGGGCCTGGGTTAGTCTCCCATCACTCAAGAAAGTTCGCAAACGACGGTGAAAGTGATTCCCGACCGGCTCCGACCGCCAGACCGCAGCCGTCCGGATCGCGAAACGGAGGGGTAGGGTGGCGTGGCTCGCGTCCCGTTCGACGGCGCGTCAGCGGCCGTACGTCAGCCGCGTCGCAATCTCGTTGAGCTTGCGTTTGACGCGGCCGGCGAACACGGCGGGCGCGGCGGCCTTGCGCATCTCGCGTTCGGAGACTTCGATGCGCTCGCCCTCGAAGGGGTCCCGGGGGCCCTCGCCGTCGTCGGCCGATTCGGCCACGTCGACGACGCTGCTCATGGCACACCGGCCGCAGGCTTCCGCTTCGTCGGAGTCCATCGTGGGATACCTTCGGTGGCGGGAAATTTAAACTTTCCCGCGTGCCCGCGAGCGACGCCGAACCGGTCCGACGCCGAGACAGGTGGTGTTTTTAATCCGCGAGCGCGTTACGGCGTGTATGACCGCCGAGAGCGCCGACGAGTTGCCCGAGCCGGCCGACCCGGAGGCGGTTCCGGACTGGGAGGACGAGTTCGTCGACCGGGTGAGCGACCGGCTGATGTTCAACTACGACCTGGAGAAAGACCGCACGGTCGAGGGCCGGACGTTCACCCTCTACGGCGAGATGCAGGTCCACCACGAGAAACACTTCCTGCATCCGGCGCTATCCTTCGCCCACCACGACACGTTCGAACACCTCTTCGTTCGCAACGACGGCGCGGTGACCCGCGAGGAGGTCGAGGCCGCCGTCGCGTTCGGCCACGACCTCGCTGACGAGTGGATCGAGGGCGACGAGGAACACTACGCCACGGAGTTCACCTTCGCGTTCGTCGTCGACCGGATTCCGGACGACATCCGGGATTTCGTCTCCGGGTTCCGCGACCGGACGCTCCTCAAGAAGGGTTTTCACGGCCACTACGAGATCCACCTGGTCGTGGTCGACCCCGACCGGGAGGATATCGTCGCGAGCACGGAGGCGTCGCTGGACGAGGCGTTTCGCGTCTGGGAGCCGATCGAGGAAGAGGAGATCACGTGGCTGGATCTCCTCCGCCGCCGGCTACAGGTCTAGTCGTCGCTCGGTTCGGCCGGACTCTCGGCGCCGGTGTCGAAGAACCGCTCGCGTTCCTCGACGACGCTGTCGTAGCCCATCTTGAGTACCGACAGTGCCAGGAACACCAGCACCAGCGCGAGCACGATCTGCACCGCGGCCGAGGCCTGTGCCGTGAACGTCGCACCGGCCTCGCCCCACTGGCCCTGGACGAACTTCTGGTAGAGGTTCTGGTAGAGGGCCAGATACAGCAGTGCCGAGATCGTGATGGTGAACATGAAGGCCATCGGGACGCCCGTCGAGAGCAGCTGCTTGGTGTCGTCCCAGTTGGCGAGCCAGACCGTCGCCACCAGCAACGCGAGCGCCGCCAGCGTCTGGTTGGCACCGCCGAACAGCGGCCACAGGTCGGCCCACCGACCCGAGGCGACCAGGATGTAGGCCGGGAACGCCAGGATTCCGGCGTTGATGTACCGGTTGGCGCCCAGTTCCTGGATCGTCGTCTCGGGCGTGCCGATGATCTCCTCGAGCATGTACCGGCCGAGGCGCATGCCCGTGTCGGTACTCGTCAGCAGGAAACTCACCAGCACGAGCCCCATGAAGGTCGCTCCGACGACCTGGGGGATGCCGAAGCTGGTGAGGATGATGCCGCCGCCGGTCGCGAAGTTCGGCAGCGCCAGGCCGATACCGCTGCCGGCTGGCGCGGCCGCGTACACCGAGACCGTCACCAGCGCGGTGGCGGCGAGCAGCCCCTCACCGAGCATGCCGCCGTAGCCGATGAGGCGCGCGTCGGTCTCCTTGTCCAGTTGCTTGGCGGTGGTGCCCGAGGAGACCAGCGAGTGGAAGCCACTGATCGTCCCGCAGGCGATCGTCACGAACAACAGCGGGAACAGCGGCGCGAACGTGAACTCCGGATTGCCCCAGAAGCCGTAGAAGGCGTCGAGGTTGATCGTCAGCGGCTCCGAGGACGTCCCCAGGATGGTGCCCACGATGACCGCCAGGAGCGTCCCGCCGACACCCGTATAGAGGATGCTGGACGTGAGGAAGTCACGCGGCTGCAACAGCACCCACACGGGGAGGACGCTCGCGACGAACGCGTACACGATGACGACCGGAATCCAGGCACCGATGTTCGGGCTGCCCAGCACCGCCGGGAACGGCGTCCCCTGGAAGAAGGTGATGAGGTTGCCGCCGCGGGTGTACTCGATCGGAACCATCGCGATCGGGTACTGGATGCCGACCCAGACGCCGGCGAAGACGGCCGCGATGAACACGACCGCCCCCGGCAGGAAGGGCCCTTCGAGCTGGTAGAGGTAAACTCCGAATAGCAACGCCAGCCCGATGTAGACGAAACTCGCAGTCGCCGACTCGGGATAAGCGTTGAACACCAGCGCGATGACCAGCGCGAACACCGCGACGACGAGGATGATCGTCAGGAACGCGAACCACAGGATCATGTCCTTGCCGCGGTCGCCGACGTACTGGCCGATGATGTAACCGATCGACTTGCCCTCGTGTCTGGCCGACGCGGAGAGGGACATGAAGTCGTGGACGCTCCCGAACAGCGGGTTGCCGAGCGCGATCCACAGGAACGCCGGAACCCAGCCCCACCACATCGCTGCCGTGATGGGACCGACGATCGGCGCGCCGCCCGCGATACTTGAATAGTGGTGCCCCAGCAGGACCGGCTTTTTCGCCGGGACGTACTCCTGCCCGTCTTCGTACTTGTGTGCTGGTGTCTCGCGGTCGTCGTCGAGTTCGACGAACCTGGAGAGGTACTTCGAGTATCCCAGGTATCCGGCGCTGAACGTTACGAGTACGAGTACGACCAGCCAGATCGCCTGTACCATTGTGGAACCCCATTCGGACTATATCCCAAAAGATACTTAACTCTTCATGGTCCTCGAATCCCTGTCAATTCCTAATGATAAATAAACCGCATGACGGGACCGGCGGAGTCTGAGAACGGGCCGGCGAATCGAAAGTGCGCCGACAGGACACGACCGTCGTGGTGCCGTGTCCGACTCCGTTTCGCCCGACCCGACGGTCGCCCGCGGTCAGTGTGCGGTGTTCTCGAAGAGTCCACGCAGGGT
Source organism: Haloarculaceae archaeon (assembly GCA_018609945.1). Lineage (GTDB taxonomy): Archaea > Halobacteriota > Halobacteria > Halobacteriales > Haloarculaceae > SW-9-67-25. Next base: position 6,185 of record JAHENO010000268.1, read on the forward strand.
GTCCCAGTTGTCGGCCTCGCGAGGGGTGACTGCGACCGCCCGGATGCGGTCGCCCTCGTGGTCGACGGTCGCGACGTAGACGGTCACCGCGACCGTCTCGCCGTCCCGGGTAGCCGTGCCCGCGAACTGCTGGACCGTCGTCTCCGCATCCAGGATGGACACGGTGCGGTTTTGCACCCGCTCTAGCTCGTCGGGATCGCTGTAGGCCGTCTGTGCCGCGGCCACGATCTCCGACAGCGAGCGGTTACCCAGCGGGTCGATCTGCGCGTCGACGCGTTCCGGTTCGGCCAGTGGGACAGTGTAGAGCCCGAACACCGTCGCGCCGTCAGCGGAGCGGTAGGTACTCCGCCAGCCCGTCGCCCGGACCCGGTAGCCGAGGTTCATCTCCACGTCCCCCGAAATCGAGAGCGTGCCCGATCGGTCGACCGCGACCTCCTCGCGGGCGCTCTCGGAGAATCCGGACCCCGAAAGCGCCCCCTCGGGAACGGTCGCTGCCGAGGCCTCCGCCTCGATCGGTTCGGGCGTCCGGTCGCCGGGACCGGCGTTACAGCCGGCCAGCACCACCAGTGTCAGGAGTAGCGCGACCCGAACGTGTCGCATCGGCCGGCGATTGACCCGCCTCCTCAAAAACGCTACCGCCGCGAGTGCGTGCCCGACACACGACCGGTCACACGCTTATCAGTGACGGTGGAGATGGTCGGACACGAACCATGAACAGTGCATCGGCGTCCGAGGAGACGTTCACGATCAGACAGCGGCTACTGGCATTCGTGGGGGTACTCGTCCTCGCGTTGCTCGTAATCCTGGTCATGGGGTTTGTCCTGTGATCGGCACGTCTCAGAAACTGTCCCGGGACGGCGGCGCAGCGTCTCGCCGTGTGCCGGTCAGGACGGCACCTGAGCAGCGACCTCGATGTCGAGTTCGTCGGCGACGTCGGCCAGTAGCGATCCCTTGACCTCCTCGACGCGGGTCTCGATGAGGGCCACGAGCGGCTCGTCAATCGATTCGCGGATGTACTCGATGCGCTCCCGTTCCGTGTCGACCCGGTCCCGGAGGTACCGGGCGCCGGTCCCGTCCTCTTCCTCGTCGGGAGTGGGCGTCACCCGGTTGAGAACGAGTCCGTCGACCGAGAGGCCGTGCTCGCCGAGCTGGGTGATCGTGCGCTCGGTCTCGCGGATCGACAGTTCGTCCGGGTTCAACACCAGGTAAAAGGAAGCCTGCTCGCGGAGGGTCCGGGCGGCGAATTCGAATTTCTCCTTGCGCTGCTGGAGGTGGGCGATGATGGGGTCCTCCTCGAGTTTCTTGCGGGCCTCCTTCTCGCCGATGGCGGCCTTCTCGAAGAGGTCGATGCTCTTCGAGCGTTTCTGGATGAGGCGGTCGATCCACTCGTCGAGAAACTCCGGCAACGAGAGCAGGCGGAGCGTCCCGCCGGTCGGCGAGGTGTCGAAGACGACGCGGTCGTACCGATCGGCGTTTTGCATCACCTCGATGAAGCGGTCGAACAGCGCCGCCTCGTAGGCCCCGGGCGTCCGGTGGGCGAGTTCGATCTGGCGGTCGATCTCGTTGACGATGGCCGGACTCACCTGGTCGGACATCCGGCGCTTGATCTCCATCATGTGCTCTTCGACCTCCTCGTCGGGGTCGATCTCCATCGCCCAGAGGTGGTCGTACCCCTCTACGCGCGCGGGGTCGTCGTCGAACTGCTGGTCGAAGACGTCCGAGGTGCTGTGTGCGGGGTCCGTCGAGACCAGCAGCGTCTCCAGCCCCGCGTTCTCGCATTTCAGGCCGTAGGCGCTCGAGACGGTCGTCTTGCCGACGCCGCCCTTGCCACCGAAGAAGACGAACTTCGACATCAGTGGACGTGGTACTGCTGGCCCTTCCGTTCGAGCAGCGACTCGCGGTCCCACATCCGCCGCTCCCACTGCTCGAATTCCTCTGCCAGGTACGGGAGGAGTTCAACGGTGTAGTAGGAGACGGGACTCGGGATGCCGAAGGCGTCCGCGAAACACGCAAAGAGGAAGACGTCCTCGATGTCCTCGGCTTCCTTCTCGATTTTCTCGTAGGCCGGGCCTTCGATCATTCCGTGGAAGAGTCCGTGGTACCACTCGTGGAGCCACTCGCGAAAGGCCTCGATACGCTGGGCCAGCGACCGGTCGCTCATGTCAGCACGCACATCCGGTCGAACCGGCCGAGCGCTCGAACTCCATCTCCTCGCCACAGGAGGAACACTCCGGCGGCCCCTCGCCCTCGACGTCCAGATCGAGGACGCGCTCCTGGCAGTCGTGACACCAGTAGGCCCCCTCGGATTTTTCGGAGGTCGAACCGCGGTTCGGGTTCTGCGACGACGCCTGCAGCATCTCCTTTACGGTGTTCAACACGCTCATGGTGGGATGTATCCGCGTCGTGTAATTAAAACGTGGGGCCGGTCTGGCGCCACCGGCGCACGACCGCCCGGACCGGTCACTCCACCTCGGCAGCCAGGTTCCGGAGGGCGCGTTTCAGTTCCCCCCGGCGCTTCCAGGCGGCCACGCGGTCGGTGACGGCCGCCAGGGGCAGACCGAGCGTGACGCCCGACCGGGCGGTCACTCTGGTCCCCTCGTTTTCGGGCGCCCACGAGAGTTCGGTCCACATCTCCTCGAGCGGGCCGGCGTCGTCGACCTGTTCGTAGCGTATCCCCTCGTCGGCGGGTTCGAATCGGAGCGCGAGTGTCAGTCCGCGTGCGCCAGCGGTCACCACCGTCCCCGTTTCGCGGTCCTCGATATCGAGGACGTTGAAACTTTCCTCGAACTCGACGATAGCGGCCGGCGAGAGGGCGTCGGTGACCTCGTGCGGTTTCGCGGCGACGAACCGGTCGACGGTTATCTCGCGCATCGGCACGACGCTGGGAGCGCCACCAAGTAAAGCCTACTCCACGAGCAGCGGCAGCGCGAACAGCGCGATCACGCCGACCGAAACCAGCATCGCGAGAACGAGCCGCCGGAACCGCACGCCGACCGACACCTCCGACCGGTACTCCGGCCGGTACGTCCAGACGAGCCGGTAGTACGCCCCGCCGACCACCAGACAGTAGGCCGCCGTCGAGAGAACGAGCGCCCGGGGGACCGCGACGCCGAACGTGAGCAGATAGACCGGGCCAAAGGAGTAACAGGTCGCGAGCCCCGTGAGCGCGACGACGGCGAAGGGGATCGCGTCGACCTGCTGCCCCCAGCGGTTCTCCAGGCGCATGGCCGCCTGTTCGGTTTCCAAACCCGTATGCGTTTGCACGCGAGGCCCGGCCGGCACGCAAAGGCTAAGACGCAGGGCCACGGCGTGAACGCATGGAGAGCGAGGGTGACCCCCGCGTACACGCGGTGATGAACCTCGTCCTCTCGTTCCTGTTCAGTGGAATCGTCGTTCAGGGGCTGGCGTTCGTCGGCCTCGCGGAGTTCTCCTGGCGGAACGTCGCTCTCGCGACCGTCTTCCTGTTTCTCGTGACCTGGGTGGTCGTCCTCCGCAGGTGACCCTCTGTGGCGCGGTCTGCTCGACCCGGCGTTCGGAGCGGTCGCCAATCTGCTCGGTACAGGAGGTGCCCGACGCGACGAGCGCCCGGTCACCGGCCGCGGAGAACGCCCGTTCGAGTAACTGACGGTAACCCGGAAACCGGGCGGTTACTCGGCCACTTACACGCGGCCGAGCCGTACGCGCCGCCATGCACAGGCGGACGTTTCTCGGGGCGGTCGGGGCCAGCGGTCTCCTCGCCGGGTGTCTGTCGAGTCCTCGCGGGGACGACCGCGGGTCCGCGGAACCGGGGACGCGAGAGACCGAGACGGACCCACCGCCGACCGCCGGACGGACACCGACGTCTGTGGACACGCTGACCCCGACGCCCGAGCAGTCGGACGTCGACACGGCGGAGACGCGGCTGGCACGACACGGCATTCCCGCGACCATCTGTGAGACGTCGATCAAAGCGGACCCGGGCATCTACGCGGTCCTCGAGCCGACGTTCGCGGCCGACTGGTCGGCCGACGTCATCGCGCCCGCATACCGTCACGGAACCAGTGACGGTCTCGCCGACGAACAGACGGTCATCGCACTGACCGCCGACGGCCTCGCCCGTGCGTACCCGCTGACGGTCCTGCACACCCACGAGGTCGTCAACGACCGGATCGGTGGGCCGGTCGTGGTCACGTTCTGCCCGCTCTGCAGGAGCGGAATGGTCGCCGCCAGGCGCCTCGACGGCGAGGAAACGTCCTTCGCCGTGACGGGACAGCTCTGGATGCCCGAACGCGTCTTCGAGCGGGCCAGCGAGGACGCCGGGCGCACGTTCGGAGCCACCTACTCCGGGGGCGAAGAGGTCTCTGTCCGGCACAACGGCAACCTGGTGATGTACGACGCGGCGACCCGCTCGTACTGGAGTCAGATACTCGCGCGCGGCATCTGCGGCCCCCACACCGGCACCGAACTCGACATCCGCCCCTCGACGGTGACCACCTGGAAGGAGTTCCGCGAGCGCCACCCCGACGGCGAGGTCCTGCTCCCGCCGCCACACTCGGGGACGGTCGAACCGGGCCAAATACTCTAGAGGGGCGTCTCCTGGGCCCGCTCGGCGCGGTCCATAGCCTCGCGGACGCGGGGAACGAGAATCGCTATCTCCAGGTCGCTGTATCTCGTCTGCCCCGGCTGCAACTCGTAGAGCGCCGAATCCAGCGACGCGACGACCAGCGACAGCCGGCTGTTTGCCACCCGCGCGTCGTCGCCTTCGGCGGCCGTCGCCGCGGTTCTGGCCGACTCCAGTGCGGACGCCAGATTGTCGAGGACCCCATCCGTGACCTCCTCTTCGGTGGGCGTGGGCGTCGGCGTTGACGTGATCTCGCCGTCGAATTGCTCTTCCTCCGTGGGCGTCCGTTCGGTCTCGGCTTGCTCTTCGGGCGTCGGCGTCGGCGACGGCGTTGGCGTACCCTCGCCGTCGAGTTGCTCTTCCTCCGCCGACTGCTCGTCGAGTGCCCGTGCCAGCTCCAGCAGGTCGGCGAGGCGGTCGGCGAGCGCGCGGGCGAGCGACGCCTTGCCGGCCTCGACGGTGCCGGGCACCGGCTCCGCCCCCTCGAAGTCCGCCGGACCGACCCTGTAGGCACCGGGACGGCCCTCGCCGTCCACGATCTCGACCGTGTAGCGTCCCTCGCGGTGGACGGCCACGGCAAAGCGGTCGTCCTCGACCGGCCGGCCCTCGTAGACGACGCCCGCGTAATCCTCGACGACGCGGACCCGCTCGACGCCGGCGGCCGACCGGCCGTCGCCACGGATCCACGCGGCGTCCTCCCGTGCAACGACCGTCAGGTTGCCCTCGGCCCCGGCACGGACGAGCCCGCCGTCGTGGCGGAACCGTTCGGCAACGGGGGCGACGCCCGGCCCGTTGACCACGAGCCGGTGCTCCTCGCGGCTCACGTCCTGGAACTCGAACACCCCGGACCGGGTCACCGTCGCGACGGGATGCTCGCTCGCGAGCTGGACGGCCACCTCGACCGGCAGCGGGGAGAGCGAGACCGGAATCTGATTCCCGAGCGCCTCCCGTGCCGCGTCGGTCACGCGGTCGAGCGCGCCGTCGGCGCCCGACTGCAGCTGTCGGACCCGGCCGACGACCCGATCCAGCAAGCCCTCTGGCGCGTCCACCCCGAGCAGTTCGCGGTGTGCGGGGTCGGTGACGTCGTCGAGTGGGTCGGCGAACCGGTCCTGGTTCCAGGGAGTGCCGACCGTGGTGATGTGGTCGGCGATCCGATCCTCGACGAACCCGGGGATGGCGAATTCGAAGGACAACTGCGGCCCGTCGAATTTGTCGACCTCGTCCGTCCCATCGGAGTCGGTCCCGTCTGTCCCCTCGGAATCGTCCTCCTCCCGCCAGGAGGGGTCGATCTCGTCGGCCAGGTCCTCGATCCGTGCGAGCCGGTAGGTCACGTCGGCCTCGGTGGGACTCTCGGGGTGGGCGAACACCAGCCCGGGTTCCCTGAGCGGCAGCGCCGACGGCGGACGCGGCAGGCCACGCCAGCCCTCGACCGTCACCGACTCGTCGATGAAGGCGTCGCGGTCGAGCGACAGCGAGGGGTGTTCATCGAGCCTGTCGCCGTCGAGTTCGGGCATCACGAACGGGAGTCGCGCCCCTTCGTCGCGGGGGAGCCCGTACGCGAAGGGGGCGGTCACCCCATCGACGATATCCACCAGGTTGTTGGTGACGTCGGAGTGCCACTCGTCGGTGTCGACCCGCTCGAAACTCGGCACCACGTCGTTGACCTCGCTGGCACTCGAATGAGAGCCAACCTCCGATAGCACCCCGGGTCGGCGGTTCCCGTCGGGATTGCCGAACTCGTTGTTCGGGACCGACCGCGAGTGGGCACTCGCCGAGAGCAACAGCGGGTCGCCGCTCTCGCTGTCGACGAACACCTGCAGGAGTTCCCAGTCGTGCCAGTGGAAGTTGACCGTGAACTGGTCGAACGCCGAGTACATCCAGTACTGGATCGCGTCGACGTTCTCGGTCGCCGCGGTCTCGTGGTAGAACACCACCGGATCGGGCGGCCCATCCGCCGCCTCGAACCGCTCGGTGTATCCCTGGAGGGCGGTGAACCCGTCGACCACCGTCTCCCCG
>JAHENO010000269.1 GCA_018609945.1 Haloarculaceae archaeon
CGCAGCCTCACCGTCCACGTGCTCCTGGACGCGAGTGGATCGATGGATTTCGGGAGCGGGCCGACGCACAAGTTCGAGTACGGCGCCAAGATCGGACTCGGATTCGCCTACCTCACCGCCGAAGAGAACAACGACTTCGTCTTCGGGACGTTCCGGGAACGGGACGAGCGGCTGGACGCCGGCCGGTCGAACCGCGGGGAAATCCTCGACCTGATCGACCAGGTGAACGGGATAGAGCCTGCGGGCGAAGCCGACATCGAGGAGGTGCTGGAGGCCTACGCCTCGCGCATCCGGACCCGGTCGCTGGTGGTCGTGGTCACGGACTGTCTTTACGAACCGGAAGCGATCGAGTCGGGCGTGGCCGCACTCGCGCGGACGGACTCGGACGTGCTCGTGGTCCACGTCGTCGCACCGGAGGAGCGCGACCCGGACGTCGCCGGCGACGCGCTCTTCGTCGACCCCGAGACGGAGGCGACCCGGCGCTCCTACTTCAGCGGCTCGCTCGCCAGCACGTACCAGTCGCGACTCGACGCACATATCGACGACGTCTCCGACCGGGTGACGGGCCTCGGGGAGGAATACGTCAGCGTCGACACCGGCGAGGAGTACTTCGATTCCTTCGCCAGCGTCTGGCTCGGCTAGTCCAGTTCCTCGACCAGTTCGTCGGCGAATCCGGTATAGTCCGCCGGGGTGAGCGCGCGCAGGTCCTCGCGGACGGAGTCGGGGACGTCCAGATCCGCAAAGAGGTCACGGAAGTCCGCGAGTGTCACCTCCTCGCCGCGAGTGAGTTCCTTCACGCGCTCGTAGGCGTCGCCGTGGCCTTCCCGCCGGAGGATGGTCTGGACGGCCTCGCCGATCACCTCGGGAGTCGCCTCCAGGTCCTCGCGCATGACCGTCTCGTTGGGCACGACCGTCCCGAGGCCGGACTGGAGCTTCCGGTAGCCGATCAGGCAGTGTGCGAGGGCGGCACCGACGTTGCGTTTGACAGTCGAGTCCGAGAGGTCGCGCTGGAGGCGAGAAGTGGTGAGATACTCGCCCAGGAAGACGAGATCCGCGTTGGCCTTCGAGAGGTTACCCTCGCTGTTCTCGAAGTCGATGGGGTTCACCTTGTGGGGCATCGTCGACGATCCCGTCTCGCCGGCGACTGCCTCCTGGCCCAGGTAGCGGTCCGAGACGTACAGCCAGGCGTCCCGATCGAGGTCGAGCAGGACGCTGTTGACGCCCCGCAGCGCGTCGAACAGTGCCGCGAGGTCGTCACAGGGGTTCACCTGCGTCGTGAGCGGCTCGTGCTCCAGTCCGAGCCCCTCGACGAACGACGCGGCGAAGGCAGGCCAGTCCACGTCGGGGTAGGCGACGCGGTGGGCCGCGTAGGTCCCGCTGGCGCCCGCGAGTTTCCCCGAGAGGCCGTCGACTGCCTCCGACACGCGGCCGAGCGTGCGGCCCAGCCGCGAGGCGAAGACCGCCACCTCCTTGCCGAACGTCGTCGGCGTCGCTGGCTGGCCGTGTGTCCTGGCCAGCATCGACACGTCGCGATACTCCCTGGCCATCTCTGCCAGTGCGTCCCGGAGTTCGCGCAGGTGGGGGACCAGCACCTCGGTGACGGCGTCCCGGATCAGCAGCCGGTAGGCCAGGTTGGTGACGTCCTCGCTGGTGAGCCCGAAGTGGATCCACTGATCGAGGTCGCTGCCCTCGGTCGCGTGCCGGACGAAGTACTCGACCGCCTTGACGTCGTGATTGGTCGCCGGATACTCGCCGTAGCCCTCCGTTTCGAATTGCTTGACGAGGGCCGCGTCGTCGGCGTCGAACCCCTCGTAGATGGCCCGGAGATCAGCCCGATCATCGGCCGCCAGCGACACCGGGGTGTCCGGGAGGTCCGCGAGGGCGATCAGATACTCTACTTCGACGCGGACGCGGGCCCGCACGAGCGCTCCCTCGCTTGCGTACGGGACCAGCGGTTCGGTGTAGCGGGCGTAGCGCCCGTCGAGTGGCGAGACGGCGTCGAGTTTCCCGCGGTCGGTCATGGGTCACAGTCGACGAGGCCGGCGAAAAAGGTTGCCGGTCCCCGGCTACCCGAGCGGGGATTTGGCAGAGCCGCAACGCATTTGCACCCGCCACCCCGGGACCCGCACATGCACCTGGCCGGCATGGCGTCGAACCGCGGGCGGAATCTCATGCACATCGCTGACCGGAATCCCGGCGGCGCGGACCTGGCGGTCGTCCTGACCGACACCGGGGACGCACCCGTCGTCGAGAAAGCACGAAGGCGTGGCATACCGGCCGAAACGATCGTCCCAGAGGACGACGCGGATCGCCGGGCGCACGAACGGCGCGTGCTCGACGCGCTGTCCGGATACGACATCGACCTGGTCTGTCTCGACGGCTACATGCGCATTCTCTCGGACCTCTTTCTGGACGCAGCGCCCACGACGCTCAACGTCCATCCCTCGCTGTTGCCCTCGTTCCCGGGCGCGGACGCATGGAGCGACGCGCTTGCCGCTGGCGTCTCCGTGAGCGGGTGCACTGTCCACGTCGTCACCGACGCGACCGACGAGGACGGGAACGTCGTCGAGTCGGAGATCGACGCCGGCCCCATCGTCACCCAGGAGCCAGTGCCCGTCTTCGCGGACGACACGCGCGCCGACCTCAAGGAGCGCGTTCTCTACGAGGCCGAGTTCCAGGCCTATCCGCGCGCTGTACGGTGGTTTTCGGACGACCGCGTTAACGTTGACAAGGAGGCGGGCACTGTGACGGTCGACGGCGACGGCGACGGGGCGTTTCCGGCCCGCCGGGTCACGAGCACGGACCGCGCGACCGGGTTGCGCTACGGCGAGAACCCCCACCAGGACGCCGCGCTGTACGCCGACTACACCGTCGAGGAGGCGAGCGTGGTCGACGCCGACCAGCTCAACCGGGGCGCCAAGGCGCTGTCGTACAACAACTACAACGACGCCGACGCCGCCCTGAACCTCATCAAGGAGTTCCAGTCGCCGGCGGCGGCGGTCATCAAGCACACGAACCCGGCGGGATGTGCGACGGCCGAGGACCTCGCGAGCGCCTACGACCGTGCACTCTCGACTGATCCGATGAGTGCGTTCGGCGGCATCGTCGCCCTCAACCGCGAGTGCGACCGCGAGACGGCCGCGGAAATCGTCGACTCGTTCAAGGAGGTCGTGGTCGCGCCCGGCTACACCGAGGAGGCGCTGTCGGTCCTCTGTGACCGGGAGAACCTCCGCGTCCTGGACGTCGGGGACATGGGCGAGCGAACGGAGAGGCTCACCGAGTCGTCGCTCGTCGGCGGCCGACTCGTCCAGGACCGGGACTTCCAGCGGGTCACCGCCGAGGACATCGAGGTAGTCACCGAGCGGGAACCCACCGACGCGCAGGTCGAGTCGATGCTCTTTGCCTGGCGGGTGATCAAGCACGTCAAATCGAACGCCATCCTCCTCGCGCAGGGAACCGAGACGGTCGGCGTGGGGATGGGACAGGTCTCGCGCGTCGACGCCGTCCGTCTCGCGGCGATGAAGGCCGAGGAACACGCCGAGGGCAAGAGCGCCGCCGGGGCGGTGATGGCCTCCGACGCGTTCTTCCCGTTCCCCGATGGCGTCGAGCGTGCGGCGGAGGCCGGCGTCGAGGCGGTCATCCAGCCCGGCGGCTCGCAGAACGACGAGGCAGTGATAGCGGCGGCCGACGACCACGACCTCGCGATGGTCTTCACCGGATCGCGGTGCTTCCGCCACGACTGACGCTGCAGCGCGATCCCGCACGGAAAACGTATCTCGCCGATGACCTCATACGGACTGCTGTAACTGTTTTCCGGGACGGTCGCACGCAGTCGTGCGATCAGTCCGGTAATGACTTACAGCAGTCCGTATCAGTCCCCGTCCGCGACGGCCAGCAGTTCCCGGTAGCGGTTCCGGATTGTCACCGTGCTCACGTCGGTCGCTTCCGAAACCTCGCGCTGGACGAGATCCTCGTCGGTCAGTTGCCCGGCGGCGTACAGGGCGCTGGCGGCGATTCCCACCGGGTGTTTGCCGCTGTGTGCACCCGCCTCGATGGCTTCCTCGACCAGTTCCCGGGCACGCCGCTCGGTCTCGTCGCTGCACTCGAGCCTGGAGGCGAACCGGCCGAGGTACTCCAGCGGGTTCGTCGGCGGGATTTCCATGTCGAGTTCCCGCACCTGGTACCGGTAGGCCCGCTCGATCTCCAGTGACTCCACGCGGCTGACGCCGGCAACCTCGTCGACGGACCGTGCGACGCCCTCGATACGGGCAGCGGCGTACAGCGCCGCCGACGCCATTCCTTCGATCGATCGGCCCGGCAACAGTCCGGCGTCGAGGGCTTGCCGGTAGATGACGCTGGCCGTCTCGCGGACCGGTTTGGCGAGTCCGAGCGCCGAGGCCATCCGGTCGATTTCCCCGAGCGCGAACTTGAGGTTCCGGTCCGTCGAATCCCGGGTCCGGTACCGTTCGTCCCAGGTGCGCAACCGCGACACTTTGGCCCGCTTGCGTGCGCCCAGCGAGCGACCGTACGCGTCCTGGTCCCGCCAGCCGATGGTCGTCGACAGCCCCCTGTCGTGTTTCAGCGGCGTTGTCGGGCTCCCGACTCTCGATTTCTCGTCGCGCTCCGCGGCGTCGAACGCCCGCCACTCCGGTCCGGGGTCGACCGCTTCCTCCGAGACCACTAGCCCACAGTCCGCACACCGGACCTCCCCGTTGTGATCGTCGCTGACGATGTCTCCACCACACTCCTGACACTGCTCCGGCACGCCACGTCCGCCGGCGTCTCCCGGCCCTGCGACCGACTGCCCGTCGGTCATGCGTACCACGCCGGCCGCGCGAGTGCCGGCGCTCTCCCGCCCCGGGAAGAGTCACGCGTTCCCATACCAAACGATGGTTCCTCCGACAAGGTAAATGTTTTCGTTTATCAAAAATCATTATGAGGAAAAAGAGTAACTATTTTTGGTTACTCCCTCGTCGAATTCGCGCTGCACGTAGAATTCCTGTTTGGTTCCCCGGGCGTCGTGAGGTCGGTCCGGGTTCTCGGAGCGGGAGGCTCCCCTCCCGGTGGGCTGGAGAGAGTCCTCTGTCCCGGCGCTCGCCAGAGTGGTGCCCCCGGTCGAAGAACTGTGCCTTCGAGTAATCGGACAGTTCGCGGATCGAGCCACGCCTCCTCAGCGGGTCGCCCGTTTCCACTCCCGTAGACCCACGATCTCCCCGTCGAGGTCCTCGGCCGGACAGTCCAGGGCCGCCCACCGGAACATGCCCGCGACATCCGCGGGGTCGCGTCCCTTGCCGCCGGTGAGATCAGTCGCGACGATTCCCGGATCGACGACGCCCACGGTCTGGTCGACGTCCGCGGCGAATCCGCGCGC
>JAHENO010000270.1 GCA_018609945.1 Haloarculaceae archaeon
CTCGGCCGTGGTTTCGAGCGCTTCCTCCGTTCGCCCACAGAGGACTGTCCGCCAGCCCTCGGCGGCGAATTCCTCGGCGACTGCCGACCCGATACCGCCGCTCGCACCCGTGATGAGCACCGTGGGGTCCGTCATCGAACGGCTAACGGTTCGACCAGACGGCAAAAACGCTGTCGTCTCCGGCGGAAGCCACCGACGCCGTCCCGGCCCGCGCGTTCAGATGAAACTGAAGTCGGTCATCAGTTCCTCGTAGGTATCGACGTAGCGGTCCAGAATGGCCGCGTGGTCGTACGACTGCCAGGTGTCGTCGATATCGAGCCGGTCGCACTCTCCGGCCTCGACGATGGCGTCTGCCACCCCCTCGGGATCGGTGACGCGGAAACTGCGCTCGTAGTTCTCGACGAGTTCGTGGGCGCTGGATTCAGCCTGGTACTCGACGATACCGACACACCCGCAGGCGAGCGCCCAGAGCAGTTCGGTCGCGAAGTACTCGCGGAAGGCGGTGTGGACGAACACGTGGGCGCCACGGTAGACCCGCAACCGACGCTCGCGGTCGCAGGCCCCCGTGAAGGTCACGCGGTCGTCGATCCGGAGGTCGGCTGCCTGTTGCTCGTATTCGGCGCGGCGGGGTCCGTCGCCGACGATTGTCGCCCGCCAGTCCCTGTCCCGGAGTTCCGCCAGCCCGAGCAGCAGGCTCTCGGCGTTCGCGCTCTCGTCGAGTGGATGCGCGTAGGCGACGTCCACGCCGTCCCCGACGTCGGCCTCCTCCACCGCGTCGAAGTCGATGCCCTCGGGGATGGCGCGGGAACCACGCTCCAGCGCGCCGAGTTCGCGCACCCGCGTTCGCACCAGTTCCGACGGCGTGATGACCATCTGTGGTTCGCGAGCGACGAGTCGGGTGGCCGGGGCGTCGGGGTCGAGCCCCTCGTCGCCGTACCACTCCAGTGCCAGGGGTGCACGGGCGAGGGTCCCCCCGGTGGAGGCGGCGATGACCTGTGGCGGGGGGGCCGGTCGCGTGTGGACCACGTCGGGTGCGTACCGACCGATAGCAAGCGGCAGGCGGACACAGAACTCCCCGAGCGCGTCTTCGTCGGCGATCCCGTGATACTCGACGCCGTCGAGTTCGACCGTATCGGGGTCGCTGCTCCACCACCGCGAACAGAAAAAGCGCACGTCGTGACCGGCGTCGACGAGCTGCCTGGCGAGGCGTTCGAAGCGATGGTTGCCCGTCGAGTTACGGTGATTGGTCGTCTCCAGTGCGACGAGCGCGACGCGCATATCCGGCCGGACGGCACCCGCTGTCAAAACTGTGGGGGCTTTCCTCGCGCCACCGTTATAGTCGCGGCCGCCCATGCTCGTCCAGTGTACGATATCGAACGCTACCTGACGATCCGGAGCGCCTACGGCGCCTCGGTCGCTACCGACGGCACGGTCGCGTTCCTGCTGGACACGACTGGCGTCGCGCAGGTCTGGACGCTCGACGAACCGGGCGCCTGGCCCGAACAGCGAACCTTCTACGACGAACCCGTCTCGTTCGTCAGCGCGTCGCCCGACCGCCCCGAGTTCGTTTTCGGGATGGACGAGGGCGGGAACGAGCGGATGCAACTGTACCGGCTCGACGCGGACGGCACCATCACCGACCTGACGGCGACGCCCGACGCGAAACACCGCTGGGGCGGCTGGAGCCACGACGGCGAGCAGTTCGCCTTCGCGTCGAACCGCCGCGACGAGGCCGTCTTCGACATCTACGTCCAGGACCGGGACGAGACCGGCGACGACGCCGACCGCGTCTACGAGGGCGACGGCTGGCTCTCTGTCGGCGGCTGGAGCCCCGACGATACCCGCCTGGTGGTCACCGAGGCACACTGGAGTTTCGACCAGAACGTCTACGTTCTCGACGTCGAGACTGGCGACCTCGACCACCTGACGCCACACGAGGGGGACGTCCGCCATCTGAGTGCGGGCTGGGGTCCCCACGGCGACGCGCTGTACCTGGTCACCGACGAGGGGAGCGACACGCTCTATCTGGCACGACTCGACGCTGACACCGGCCAGCTCGACACCATTCGCGAGGGTGGGGACTGGAACGTCGACGGCGTCGCACTCGACACCGAGACTGGCCTGCTCGTCTACTCGCGCAACGTCGACGGCTACACGGAACTGACCGCCGGCCGGCTGACCGGTGCGCTCAGCGTCGAGGAGTTCGGCTCGCTCGATCTGCCCGGGAACGTCGCTGGCGGCGTGAGCTTCGGCCCCGGCGGCGACCGGTTCGCGCTCTCGGCGTCGGGCCGAACGACGAACACCGACGTCTACGTCGTCGACGTTGCGGCGCTCCGTGACGGCACCGCCGAGCCGGCGACCCGCTGGACGAACGCGTCGACTGCCGGCATCCCGCCCGAATCGTTCGTCGAACCGGAGCTCGTCCGGTACGAAACCTTCGACGGCCGGGAGATTCCGGCGTTCTTCTCGGTTCCCGAGAACGCCGGCGGGGGCGAGACACCCGTCATCGTCGACATCCACGGCGGCCCCGAGAGCCAGCGCCGTCCCTCTTTTTCGGGGCTGATCCAGTATCTCATCTCGCGTGGATACGCGGTGTTCGAACCGAACGTCCGGGGGTCGACGGGCTACGGGAAGTCGTACACCCACCTGGACGACGTCGAGAAGCGGATGGACGCCGTGAGGGACATCGGGGCGGCGCTCGACTGGCTCGCCGACCACCCGGCCGTCGACCCCGACCGGTTCGTCGCGAAGGGCGGCTCCTACGGTGGCTTCATGGTGCTCGCGGCACTCACCGAGTTCCCGGACCGGTGGGCCGCTGGCGTCGACTCCGTCGGCATCGCCAACTTCGTCACGTTTCTGAAGAACACGGGACCGTGGCGCCGCGAGTTGCGCGAGGCCGAGTACGGGTCCCTGGAGGAGGACCGCGACCTCCTGGAGCGGATCAGCCCCATCAACAACATCCAGCACATCGAGGCGCCACTCTTCGTCCTCCACGGGGCCAACGACCCGAGAGTCCCGCTCTCGGAGGCCGAACAGATCGTCGAGGAGGCACGCGAACGGGGCGTCCCCGTCGAGAAACTGGTGTTCGCGGACGAGGGCCACGGCATCTCGAAACTCGAAAACCGCATCGAGGCGTACTCGCGGATCGTCGAGTTCCTCGACGAACACGTCTGATAATGAATGCTGTAGTTCATTACCGGATCGACCGCGCGACATCGTGCGGTCGACCTGGAAAATAGCTACAGCAGTCATTATGACGTCCGAACGTCCGTCCCCCCCGACCACCTCCCCGCGACCGAGCAGGCCGACATCGCCCGATGGACGCGAGCGAGTGCCGGAACCTCGACAGGTTTATCGCTGGACCCGTGCACGCACCTACACATGCCGTCGGCGACGCAGGCGCTGGAGATTCTGCTCAACGGGCTGACTATCGGGTTCGTCTACGTGCTCGTCGCCGCGGGGCTGTCGGTCGTCTTCGGCGTGATGGACGTGCTCAACGTCTCTCACGGCGAGTTGCTCGCACTGGGCGCGTACTTCGCCTTCTCGCTGGTCGTCGGGTTCGGCGAGGGCGGCTTCTGGCTCGCACTCGTCGTCGTTCCCGCCCTCGTCGGGGTTCTCGGTGCCGGCCTGGAGCGGGTTGCGATCAGTCGTGTCTACGGGCGTGGCCAGCTCGCACAGATCCTCCTGACGTTCGGGCTCTTGCTGGTCATCTACGACCTGAAACAGCTCGTCTGGGGCAAAGAGGCCAAACTCCTCTCGCCCCCAGCGACGCTGAACCAGCCCGTCGAACTGCTGGGGTTCTCCTACTCGCTGTACAGTTACTTCATGATCGTCGCCGGGGCGACGCTGGCGCTGGTGACGTGGGTGTTGTTGCGGTACACCCGGTACGGACTGGTGATCCGTGCCGGGGCCGCGGACCGCGAGATGGTCC
>JAHENO010000271.1 GCA_018609945.1 Haloarculaceae archaeon
CTCGCGCAGCTTGACCATCAGCGCGCCGATCTCTTTCGGGGAGAGGTCCACCTCGTCGGCGATGAACTTGCTCTTGAAGTACATCTCGCCGTCGGCGGCCTTCTGCTTCAGATAGGCTCGGAGTCGCTCTTCTTTCGAACGCTCGTTACCGGAGGGCTGTGTGGTTGTGCTCATTGTGCTGCCTCACCTCCCCGTATTCTCCGGAAGGGTATATAAAGGAAGGAACCTTTGGATCGGTTCGGTCGCTTTTACTTCATTTACCGCAAAACCAACATTTTATCGAGGTTTCTCGTCCTCTTAGACATTTTATAACGCTCTATGAGTTAGTTATAGTGAATCTCGACACAGGGATTATTTCTGTCGAACATCCTCCCAAAATAGGGGGCGTCAATCGGCAAAAGAAGGTATATATTGCCGACGAATCGACCGGGCGTCTGACGCACGTCGTGCGGGAGAGCACCCGCAGGCGAGCGTAAGCGACGGTCCACGGGCGAGAAGCTGGGTGCAGACGGGGAGTGTGACCGCGCTTGACAATCCTTAAGAGCGCATCGGGGTTACGCCGGGGCAATGAAAGTAGTCGTCTCCATCGGCGGGAGCGTCCTCGCGCCGGACCTGTCGGCCGACCGCGTCGCCGCGTACGCGGCGGCCCTGGAGTCGGTGGACGGGGCCGGGCACGAACTGGGTGTAGTCGTCGGCGGCGGCCGGACCGCCCGCGAGTACATCGGGACGGCGCGCGAACTCGGCGCGAACGAGATCGAACTCGACCAGCTGGGAATCGCCGCCACGCGCCTGAACGCCCGCCTGCTCATCGCGGCGCTGGAGGACAACACGGCCCCGACGCCGCCCGAGCGCTACGAGGAGGCCCTGGGAGCGATGCGCCGTGGCGAGATTCCGGTGATGGGCGGGACGGAAGCCGGTCACACGACCGACGCCGTCGCGACCGCGCTCGCGGAGTACGTCGAGGCCGACCTGCTCGTCTACGCGACCAGCGTCCCCGGCGTCTACGACGCCGATCCCGCCGAGGACCCCGACGCGACAGCCTACGAGCGACTCACCGCCGACGAACTCGTCGCGCTCGTCGGCGAGCGGGACCTCGAGGCCGGCATCAACGTCCCCGTGGACCTGCTGGCGGCGAAACTCCTCCAGCGGGCCGGCGTGCGCGCGGTCGTCATCGACGGGACCGACCCCGAGGCCGTCCCGCGGGCCGTCCGGGGCGACCACGACGGAACGGACGTGGTTCCCGAGGAATGACCGCCGACCCCTACGCAGTCGCGTCGAGTACCGACCGCGCCTTCTGGGCCGACGCCGCCGCCGACGCCGTCCTCGCCGAAGACCCCGACGAACCCATCGTCATCAAGGGCGGCGTCTCGCCCTCCGGCGTACCGCACATCGGTCACTTCAACGAGATCCTCCGCGGGTACTTCGTCGCGGAGGCACTGCGGAACCGCGGACACGAGGTCAGGCAGGTGTTCACCGCCGACGACAGGGACGCCCTCCGGGCGGTCCCCCGGACGCTCGCGGGCCTCGACGGGAACATCGTCGGCCTCGGCGAGGTCGACGCCGCCGCGCTCGGGCGCAACCTCGGGGTGCCGTACACGGACATCCCCGACCCCTTCGGGTGCTGTGACTCCTACGGCGAGCACTTCACGACCCTCCTGGCACGGCACGCCGAGGCCCTCGATATCCCCGTCGAGTTCGTCTCGAACACCGACCTCTACGCGGACGGCGAGTTCGAGGCGGTCACCCGGCGGATCCTCGACCGCGTCGACCTGGCCCGCGAGGTCCTTGGGGAGTACCAGGAGAAGGTCGACGAGGACTACGTCCCCTTCGTCCCGCAGTGCGAGGAGTGCGGCATCCTCACCGAGGGCGTCACGGACGTCGACCTGGCGGCCGGGACGGTCTCGTACGTGTGTGCGGACCGCGAGGCCGGCGAGGATACCATCGAGGGATGTGGCCACGAGGGCACGGCGACGCTGCGCGAGGGGAAACTGCCCTGGCGCTTCGAGTGGCCCGCCCAGTGGGCGGTCCTGGAGGTGGATTTCGAGCCCTTCGGCAAGGACCACGCCGAGGGGTCCTGGCCCAGCGGCGTCGCCATCGCCGAGCGCGTCCTCGGGGAGCAGCCCCCGGTCGGGATGGTCTACGAGTGGTTCACCCTGAACGGGGACGCGCTCTCCTCGTCGGCCGGGAACGTCGTCACTGTCGACGAAGTGCTCGACATCCTCGAACCGGAGGTGTTCCGGTACTTCTTCGCGAAGGAGCCGCTGAAACAGCGGGATTTCAGCGTCGAGTCCGTCGACCAGCTCGTCGACGAGTTCGACCGTCTCGAACGGGTCTACTTCGGGGAGGTCGACGCCGACGAGCGCGAGCGCGAATTCGCCGAGCGTGCGTACCCGGCGCTCGTCGAGGACCCCGACCCCGACCGCGTGCGCATCCCCTACACGTTCGCGGCCGTGCTGGGGATGACCGACGATCCCGAGTTGCGAGAGGAGATCGCACGCCGGGAAGGGCACATCCCCGAGGGCGCCCCCGAGTGGGCTGTCGAGGCGGCGCTGGCCCGCGTCGAGCGCGCCCGCGAGTGGGCCCGCCGGACCGGCAACGCCTTCGACTACGAACTCAAACGCGAGGAACTGCCCGCGGTGGACTTCGACGAGCGGACCGAGCGGGCGCTCGACGACCTCGCGGAGTTCGTCGCGGCGGGCCACGACGGCGAGGCGATCCAGGGCGAAATCTACGAGACTGCGAAGCGACACGACATCCCTGTCGGCGACTTCTTCGCCGCCGGCTACCGCCTCTTCTTCGACGACGAGGAGGGGCCGAAACTGGGGCCGTTCCTCGCGGAACTCGACCGGGAGTTCGTCGTCGACCGGTTGCGCCGGGAGCGGTGACCGCGTCGGTGTGCGGGGAACCAAACCCTCTTTGGCGTCTGCCCCAACCGTTGGATAATGGCAAGCACGCTGACGTGGGTGCTCGCCGGCGTCCTCGTCTACACGGTCGGTGCGATGGCCCTCCACTCGCGGGGGCTCCTGCCCGAGGCCATCCGCGTCTCGGGACCCATCACGACGATCCACACCAAGCGGGGCCGGGAGTTCCTCGACCGCCTCGCACAGCGGCGGCGCTTCTGGCGGGCCTGGGCCAACGTCGGCGTCGGCGTCGCCCTGGTCGTCATGGTCGGGATGCTCCTGTTTCTCCTGATGGCGGCGGTCAGCGTCGCGGACCAGCCGGCGGGCACGCCGGTGCAGAACCCGCAGAACGCGCTGGTCATCCCCGGCGTCAACGAGTTCCTCCCGCTGACGGTGGCCGGCGAGATCATCCTCGGGCTCGTCATCGGGATGGTCGTCCACGAAGGGGGCCACGGCCTGCTCTGTCGCGTCGAGGACATCGAAATCGATTCGATGGGACTGGCGCTGTTCACCATCATCCCCATCGGGGCGTTCGTCGAACCCGACGAGGAGAGCCGCAGCGAGAGTTCCCGCGGCGCCCAGACCCGGATGTTCGCGGCCGGCGTCACCAACAACTTCGCGCTCACGGCGATCACGCTGGCACTCCTCTTCGGTCCCGTCGTCGCCTCCATCGGCGTCGCACCGGGGATGCCGGTCGGGGACACCCTCACCGGGTCCGCGGCCGCCGAGGCCGGCCTCGGGTACGGCGACCGCATCGTCGCCGTCAACGGGACCACGGTCGAGGACCCCACGGCGTTCGAGTCCGCGCTCGCCGACGCCGGGGGAACCGTCAGCGTCGAACTCGACGACGGCGAGACGGTCACGGTCCGCCGGGCGGTGACGGTCACCGGCGTCGTGCGCGGGAGTCTCGAGGGAGTCTCGTTCGACGGCGACGGGCCACCCCGCGTCGAGTCCGTCAACGGGACCGCAGTCGCGACCGAACGCGAGTTCCGCCAGGCCGTGGAGCGCCGGACCGTCGCCCGGATCGAGACCGACAGCGGGGCGGCGACGCTCCCCGTCGGGGCGTTCGTCGCCAGCGTCGGTGACGACGGCGGGATGGCGACAGCCCTTGAACGAGAGGGTATAGAGACCGACGGCGGGTTCGTCGTCACCCGCGTCGACGGCGAGCGCGTTGTCAACGCCTCCGCCCTCGGGAGCGTCCTCGACGGGCACGAACCCAGCGAAACCGTCGCCGTGGAACTGTTCGCCGACGGGCAGCGGCACACGGTCGACGTCGAACTGAGTGACGCGGGCGGGGACGCCGTGCTCGGGGTCCGCGTCCGCGACGGCTACAGCGGCGTCACGGTCGACGACTTCGGCGTCGATCCCTACCCGGCCGAGGTGTTCCTGGCGATGCTCGGCGGCGGGGGCGGCGACTTCGAGGGGCCGCTGTTCGGGTCGGTGTTCGCGAACGTCTTCGCCGTGCTGGTGATGCCGTTCCTCAGCGTGATGGTCCCCGACTTCGGCTACAACTTCGCCGGCTTCACCGCCGACGTCGCGAACTTCTACACCGTCACCGGGCCGCTGGGCGTGCTCGGCGGCGGGGTGTTCACGCTCGCAAACATCCTCTTCTGGACCGGGTGGATCAACTTCAACCTCGCCATCTTCAACTGCATCCCCGCGTTCCCGCTGGACGGCGGGCACATCCTCCGGACGAGTACGGAGGCGGTGGTCTCGCGACTCCCCATCTCGGCCCCCCGACGCCTGACGACGCTGGTGACGACGGTCGTCACGCTCACGATGGTCGTCGCGCTGGCGCTGATGCTGTTCGGGCCACGGCTGCTCTCCTGACTGCGGGTCGCAGTGCGTGGCTCGGGAAAGCGACGGCCGAATGGCAAGGTTCCTTACCGACGCGCCCGAACCACCGGGCATGCCAGACCGCCGCGATCCGCCGCCGACGGAGGAGGGATGGTACGCGCTGCACGACTTCAGGCGCGTCGACTGGGACGCCTGGCGCGACGCGCCCGGGCGCGAACGCGACCGCGCAGTCGAGGACGCCATCAGCCACCTCGAGTCGACGCTCGCCGTCGAGGACGCCGAGGAGGGTGCCTCGGCGCTGTACTCGGTGCTCGGCCACGAGGCCGACTTCCTCGTGCTCCACCTGCGCCCGAGCACGGCCGAC
>JAHENO010000272.1 GCA_018609945.1 Haloarculaceae archaeon
ATGCCACTACTCGCGTGAGCGGTGGTGAACTGTCACGGTCGGGACTGGGGTCGGCGCGGAGACGAGCCTGTTTCTCAGACTGTCGCTCGCATCTTTATCAGTGCCGGCGACGCCGGGTGTGGGAAATCTGAAACGCTAACTCGATGACAGCCCCGATCCGCGTCCAGCATCGTACGGTATCACTTGGTCATACCACTAATTCAACCAGTACAGTTTAGGGGGCGGCAAATGTTACCAATAAACGGATCATGTCTGACTACACCCTGGAGACGGAAGCTGGACGCCGCGAGGCGCTCCGCAGGATGTTGTTGATCCGGGAGTTCGATACGACCGCAGGCGAGCGGTTCAACGACGGTGACATCCCCGGGTTCGTCCACCTGTACATCGGCGAGGAGGCGGTTGGCGTCGGGACGTGCGGTGCGCTCGAACCCGAGGACTACGTCGCGAGCACACACAGGGGCCACGGCCACTGCATCTCGAAGGGGCTGGATCCGGAGTTGATGATGGCCGAACTGTACGGCAAGGCCGACGGCTACTGTAACGGCAAGGGCGGGTCGATGCACATCGCGGACGTCGAGGCCGGTATGCTGGGCGCGAACGGCATCGTCGGCGCCGGGCCGCCGCTGGCGACGGGTGCGGCACTGACCATCGACTACCAGGACCGCGACCAGGTGGCCCTGGCGTTCGGCGGCGACGGCAGCGTCGCACAGGGCCAGGTCCACGAGGCCGTCAACCTCGCGGCGACGTGGGATCTGCCGGCCATCTTCGTCATCGAGAACAACCAGTACGGCGAGGCGACGCCCGTCGAGAAACAGCACAACGTCGACAACCTGAGCGACACCGCGGGGGCCTACGACATCCCCGGCGTGACCGTCGACGGGATGGACGTCACGGCGGTCTACGAGGCCGTCTCCGAGGCCCGGGACCGCGCGCTGGCCGGCGACGGGCCGACGCTCATCGAGGCCGAGACCTACCGGTACCGGGGCCACTACGAGGGCGACCACGAGCCCTACCGCGACGAAGCGGAGATCGAGCAGTGGCGCGAGCGCGACGCCATCGAGTCGTTCAAAGAGCGGCTGATCGAGCGGGGCGAACTCACCGAGGCGGAGTTCGAGGAGATGCAGGCCGAGGTCGAAGAAACCATCGCCGACGCGGTGGCGTATGCGAAAGACGCCGACCTGCCCGATCCCGAGCAGGCCTACGACGACATGTTCGGCGAACCAGTCCCGGAGATCCAGCAGTTCGCGTCCCGGCCGCGTGCCGACGGCGGGACCGAGGGAGGTGATCCGACATGACGGCCCAGGCGGAACTCGAGGCCGACCAGACCGAGACGATGACCGTCCGGGAAGCCATCCGCGAGGCACTCCGCGAGGAGATGCGCCGCGACGAGGACGTCTACGTGATGGGCGAGGACGTCGGCCGCTTCGGCGGCGTTCTCGAGGTGACCGGCGACCTCTTCGAGGAGTTCGGCGAGGAGCGCGTCCGCGACACGCCCATCGCGGAGGCGGGCTTCGTCGGCGCCGCCACGGGCGCGGCCGCGACGGGCACGCGGCCGGTCGTCGAGATCATGTTCTCCGACTTCATGGGCGTCTCGATGGAGCAGACGATGAACCAGATGGCCAAGATGCGCTACATGTTCGGCGGGAAGACCGAGATGCCCGTCACCGTCCGCACCACAGAGGGCGGCGGCATGGGTGCGGCCAGCCAGCACTCCGGGACCGTCCACGCCTGGATCGCCCACTTCCCCGGGCTCAAGGCCGTCGCGCCGGGCACCGCCGCGAGCGCGAAGGGCCTGACCAAGGCAGCCATCCGGTCGGACGACCCCGTGTTCATCTTCGAGAACAAGATGATCTACGAGCGGGAGGGCGAGGTGCCGACCGACGAGGACTTCACGGTCCCACTGGGCGAGGCCAGCGTCGAACGCGAGGGCGCGGACGTCACCGTCGTCGCGACCCAGCGCCTCGTCGGCGAGTCACTCGACGTGGCCGCCGACCTCGAGGGCGACGTCAGCGTCGAGGTCATCGACCCGCAGTCGCTGTACCCCCTGGACACCGACACAATCACCGACAGTATCGGGAAGACCGGCCGCCTCGTGGTCGCCGACGAGAGCCCCCTGTCGTATGGCATCCACGCCGAGGTCGCGACCCGCGTCGTCGAGAACGCGTTCTACAGCCTCGACGCGCCGATCCAGCGGGTCGGGACCCCTGACACGCACATGCCCTTCAGTCCACCACTGGAGCAGGAGGTGCTGCCCGACGGCGACGGCGTCCGCGCGGCCATCGAACGGATCACGTAGCGTGGCCCGCGTCGGCCTCGTCGCCAACCCCGCCGCCGGTCGGGACATCCGCCGGCTCACCGGCGGTGCGAGCGTCGTCGACAACCGCGCCAAGCGCCGCGTCGCGGAGTGTGTTCTCAACGGCCTGACCGCGGTCGACGACCCGCCGTCGGTCGGGGTCATGCCCGACAAGGCCGGCATCGCGCGCCACGCCCTCGAGGAGGCACCGCCGGGCGTCGACGTCGGAATCCTAGATATGCGAACGGAGGATTCGGCGGCGGACTCACGGCGCGCCGCGGCCCGCTTTCGCGAGTCTGCCGACACCGTGGTCGTGCTCGGCGGCGACGGGACCACCCGCGACGTCGCGCTCGAAGTCGGCGACGTCCCGCTGGTGGGCGTCTCGACCGGGACGAACAACGTGGTCCCGGCACCGGTCGACGGCACGGTCGCCGGCGCGGTCGCCGCGGTCGTTGCGACGGGACGCGTCGACGCCGATGCGGTCACCCGCCGACACGGCCTGGTCGAGGCGACCGCGGCGGACGTGAGTGGCGAGAAGACGCTGACCGGGCTGGCGGCCGTCGAGGTGACGGACACGTCCTTCGTCGGCACGCGGGCCGTCGTCGACCCGTCGGACCTGGTCGGCGGTGTCGTCTCGCGGGCCCACCCCGCCGAGATCGGTCTCCCGTCGGTCGCGGGCTGTCTCGCCCCCGTCGCTCCGGACGACCCTGGCGGCGCGGCAGTCCGGCTGGCCGATCCCGACACCGCGGCCCGGACCGTCCGCGGCCTCGTCGCGCCCGGGCTGACGACGCGGGTCGGGATTGCGGATCACCGCCGTCTCGACTGGGACGAGCCCGCAGTCTTCGAGGTGTCCGACGGCGTCGTCGGCGCTGACGGCGAGCGCGCGGTCGAACTCGTCGACGCGACCGTCGAGATCACGCCCGTGGCGGACGGCCCGCGGCTCGTCGAACCCCGCGACGTTCTCGCGGCCGCCGGTGAGGCGGGCGTGCTTGTCCAGGGCGTCACGTCCGCCGACGGATGAGGTTACTCCCTGCCGCGATACGAACCCAACACCAGCTCGGAGGCCCGTTCGGCGTGATCGAAAAACGACTCGAGGAAGGCCTCGGCGTCGGCCCCGTCCAGCGCGCGGGTGTCGTAGGTGAGGCTCGCGGTCACGAGCGGCCGGAGGTCAACGCCATCGTTGCCCGGCACCGCTCGCTGGCCCGTGGGATCGACCTCCAGCGCGGCGACGGCCGGCTCGTTGACGAGTCGCCCCTCCGCGTCCGTCTCCCCGGCGTTCGCGAGCGTGAACGTCGGCACCGCCTCGCCACCGTCCCCGCCGAGGTCCTGGCGCGCCTCGACGAGTTCCGTGATCGATAGTTCATCAGCGTCAGGGATCACACCTGCGGTCGGCTCCCCTTCGATGTCGACTGCGAGTGCGAGATTCCGGGACTCGTGCAGCTGGTGTGTGCCCTCGGCGTAGGTCGCGTTCACGATGGGATGATCCGCGAGCGCCGCCGAGGCGACAACCGCGAGCACGTCGGTCATGGTCACCCGCTCCTCGAACGCGCTCCGCACGGCCTCGGTCGTCTCGAACAGCGCCGTCGCCCCAGCCTCGTCTGCGACGGCCGTCGCCCGCTCGTGCCGGTACGCCGCGGCGTCGTCGGGCACGATCCGCCGTATCTCCCCGGTGTCCCGCGCTGCCGGCGCCGACTCCGCGGCAGCCGCGGCCGTCTCTTGTGCCTCGGCGGCCGCTTCGACGTCGTCCGCGGTGATTGCACCCTGGGGCCCAGTTCCCTCGACGGTGGACAGGTCCACGCCCAGTTCCTCCGCGCGCTTTTCCGCGCGCGGTGAGGCTTTCACGTCCGCCGGCTCCGTGCTGGCGTCGCTCGCGGGCGCTGATTCGGCGGCCGTTTCCACGTCGTCGGCGGTGATCGCACCCTGGGGGCCGGTCCCCTCGACGGTCGACAGATCGACACCCAGTTCTTCCGCGCGCTTCTCGGCTCGCGGGGAGGCTTTCACGTCCGCGCCGGCACTCGCGTCCGCGCTCGCACCGCCAGCGGCCCCGCCACCGCCAGCACTCGCCGCCGCGCTCTCGGCCGCTCCGCCGCCTTCCGGGGCCGACGCCGCGGCTTCGGCCTCGACGCCGGCCACGTCGGGCGCCTCCTCGGCGAGGTCGGCCTCTGCCTCTGCCTCGAGGTCCGAAATGTCGGCGTCGGGTGCCGCGAGGATGCCGATCGGCGTGCTCGGGGGCACCGTCTGATCGACCTCGAGATACACCCGCCGGAGGACGCCACCCTCCCGGGCCTCGACCTCGGCCACGCTCTTCTCGGACTCGATCTCTGCGAGTTGGTCGCCTTCCGCGACCTCTTCGCCCTCCGCGACCGTCCACTCGAGGAGTGTCCCCTCCTTCATCTCCAGGCCGAGTTTTGGCATCCTGACAATGTATCCCATAGTGCGTGTTTGGCTGTGGCGGTAACAAAAAGGTCCGCGTTCCTGTCACTCCTCCTTCAGCATGACTGGGTTTATGTCGCTGACCGGATGGCCGCGCCGAGTTCCTCGACGCCCTCTCTCGCTCTGTCGAGTTCCGGTTCCGCGAGCATCGTCAGGAACCCGTGAATCATGTCGTCGTACTGGACGTGTCGGGTCGGCACGCCGGCTGCCGCGAGGCGGTCCGCGAAGGCTGTGCCCTCGTCGCGCAGCGGGTCGAACCCACAGGTAAGGACGAACGTCGGCGGCAGCCCGGCAAGCCGTTCGGCCCGGAGCGGCGACGCGTACGGGTGCCGGCCGTCGGCCTCGCTGCGGAGGTAGCCGCCCCAGAACCGGCGCATATCATCGCGCGTCAGGAAATAGCCCTGGGCGTTCTCCCTGTAGGAGGCCGTGTCGAACGAGTGGTCAGTCGGCGGGTACGCGAGGACCTGGTAGTCGATGGCCGGCCCGTCCCTGTCGCGTGCGAGCATTCCCACGGCCGCCGCGAGCGTCGCGCCGGCGCTATCCCCACACGTCACGAGCGTCCCGGGATCTGCCCCCAGCCGGTCTGCGTTGGCGGCGACCCACTGGGTCGCAGCGTAGCAATCCTCGACAGCCGCCGGAAACCGGTGTTCCGGCGCGCGCCGGTAATCGACGGCGGTCACGACCGCCCCCGCCTCGGCTGCGAGCGTTTGGCAGAGAGCGTCGTGGGTGTCAAGTCCACCCAGCATCCACCCGCCGCCGTGGTAGAACACGAGTGCCGGGAGCGCCCCGTCTGCGTCTGGCACGTAGGTCCGCAGTCCGATCGGCCCGTCGGGGCCCTCGATGGTGTGCTCGCGGATGTCAGCCACGACTCCCGGCGGCTGGTCGGGCACACAAATCTCGCGGTACGTGGTCCGGGCATCCGCCAGCGACAGTCGGTGCAACGGCGGTACCCCTTGCTCGGACAGTTCGTAGAGGAACTCCTCTACTTGCCGGTTGAGTGATGGTGTCATGCGGTGGCATAGCATCCCCTGGCAATTAACAGTACTCCCGACGACATAGTGCTACCTCATACCTCATTTTTGCGAGTTCGTCACTTCGTCAACGGGCAGATAGTACCAACAGCTGATAGAAAGATTATATTTATTATATTTTAGAATATAAATATCATGGCCACGTAAATACTACTTTGCATACCATGGCGGAGATACATGAGTTGTCTGGATGAGGTGTTGCATATGACTGCCTCGGAGAAGGGGATCAGCGTGGACGACGCCCTAGACGCGTTGGCGCACGTCCAGCGGCGCAAACTCTTGGTGGCGTTGCTCGACCACAATCCACAGGACGATTCACCTGTCGTGATCGCTCCTCATGAGACTGATGCAGAGGCGATGATGCGGATCATGAAGATGGATCACGTCCACTTGCCCAAATTAGTTGACTACGGATTCATCGAATGGGACCGAGACAAGAACGAAGTCGCAAAGGGACCGAACTTCGACGAAATCAGGCCCATGCTGGAACTGCTGGACGACCACCATGACGAACTTCCCGAGAGCTGGTTATGATGGAAGTCTAACACTCCCAGCGAGTACATGACCATTCACTCCGCTGATCTGACGCCCAGTATGGCTGTGATCGAGGCGGTCGCCGCCCGCGAAGGAGTCGATCCCACCACGCTCACAGACCCGCTCTGCGAGGCAATCGATCCAGAAGCACTGAACACGATGTGCCGCACCAGTACTGTGCGTGTCACGTTCGAATATCACGGGTATCTCATCACGATCGATGGTGACAATCAGGTTGACCTAATCGAGATTTCCTGACACTAACTGCATTCCGTCGGTCCAGTCAGCACATCTACCCATCCATCTTACTGGGCGAGAGGCCGCCTCACCGTCCGTACCACTTCGATCGAGGCACCCGCCTGACCGATACGCGCACTCCCTCTCGCACGCCGTTTCTGACAACGTTGGAGTAGACCTGCTGCAAACCGATGGATTGCTCAGCAGGCTCCTCTCATTTCTCAGTGGAAGATTCGCTGAAGCCGTCAACAGTAGTGTTCGGTTAACCCTATGAGTCCTCCTCGGAAGAGGAAGGAATTCCCCTGAGCTCGGCACTCGCGGGCAGTGCCACGGAGGCGAGGATATATTCAGTCCCGTCTGCGGTCTCGTATCCAATAAATAGCTTGCTGATGTCGTCTGACTCCTCAACTTCTACCGAGACATCAATCTGTGATTGGATATTTCCCATACTCATATGTCAAGGGTATAGCTGTTTTGTTATAGATCACCTTCAATTTAAACACTATCTATTTATCACGTAGTTCGAGCCGAACGGCTGACCAACAAGCGCCCTCCATCTTGCACGGGTTGAAAAAGCTATCCAATATGAAACAAGTGAATTGGTGAAGCACGAACCCGCAACTCCACGCCTGGGAAGCTGCTCAGCGACCCGAGTGCCGTCTGCCATGGCACTCCCGTTTTGATCGCGCTGGGACACCCTCGGGCTCTTCGGAGCGATCGTCGTAACTGACGTCTCGTGATGCATTCAGTTTTTGTTGTGTGGTTTTACCCTTGTCAGACTACCCGAACTCGTAGTGTCGGTCCACGAGGAAGACGGCGACACTCACGGAGATGACGACGAACGGGACGGTCGGATCGGACGTCACGTAGAGATTTGGCGTCGGCGGGCGCCATGTGGGCATGACCGGAAAGAGCCACTGGCTAGCACGGCCGTCTGCCCAGACGCGGAGGCCATCGACGAACAGATGGGCACTCCCACCCGCCACGAGTAGGGCGTAAACGCGCGGCCAACTGTCGCGCTCGAACAGGAGTGTAACGATTCCCGCAGCGAGCAACACGCCCCCGAGCGAACTCAGATGGTCGAACGTGAAAGGGACGCCGAGCACTCCCTCGACGATGGCCGGGTCGACGAGGATTTCCACCTTCGAAAGATCCGGAATGAACGCTCCGCCCATCCCGACGACGACCCATCGCCGCGTCAGCCACCCGACACGCCAGCTCACCAGCGTGAAGAGGACGAACGCGATGAGGACGTGCGAGAGCAGGTCAGCCATCGTCACGTGCCTCCAGTTGCAGCGTGTCGAGATTCACCTGCCAGTACCGGAAAAACACGAGGAGAAACAGGCTGGCGGCGACTGCCGAGATGACGTACTTGTACCACGTTGAGAGCGCGGAAGGGTTGACGACAACCACTCGATTGGCGTCGATAGTGTAGTCGGCTCCGAGTGTGCCGAACACCTGGACGGTCCCCCCGGACTGGACAGTGGCGTCGAAGTTTTGCACCTCCATGAGAAAGGTGCCGGAGTCGTGTTCCACCTCGATGACGGCCGTCCCGCCTCGACTCTCCTCGACGGCTCCAAACAGGAGCGTCTCTTGTCCGACGTACTGGCCGTAATTTTCATCGAGCGTCTCGGCAGTCGGATACGGCCATCGGTCTTGTTCGGTCGCGTCGGCGTAGACGCCCAAACCGAACAGGGCAGCGACCAGAGCGACGATGACGACCAGTCGGACGACGCGATTCAATACAGATGGGGACTGTGTGCCCGGAAAAAGTGATTTCGATTCGTACCTGAGGCGGTGTCGTTCTCGGATGCGCGTCGCGACACGGACCCGACGGGCGAGCCGATCAGTCGCGCGAGGAATCCTGAGGTCGAGAACCACCCGATCAGGATCGCATCGAACTCCCGAGTCCAACCAGGAGAGCCATCAGAACAGAGCCAACGAAGACTATCCAACCACTTCCAACCAATACCGCTTCAGTCACACCCGGGAACTGTTCCACGACGGGAACGAATATTCGCAGGTCAGCACCGATTATCAAGAGTGCTCCCACGACATCGAATCCGAGATCGGCGGCGGTGTCGCGCCAGCCGTAATGGATCAGCACCGGTTCGATGGCAAATCGCTCGCCGACTTCGCGTGCAACCAGTTCGATCAGTTCCCAAAAGACACCGATCGCGAAGGTGAACACGACAGTCACAGTGACGACCATTCCAGATGAGTTACCGACCCCAGCTATCTCCGGCCGAGTGACGATCACGCTGGCATAGAGGAGTGCTGCGACGAGTGCAGCGGAGACGGTGTGGGTGAGGTGATCCCACCACCACGTCGACTCGTAGAGGCCCAACATGCCAAGCGAGTGGAGGAACCCGGCGGCCGCAAGCCATACTGGGAGTAGCGGGCCGAAGACCACGCTTCGAGCGAGAATTGCCTGGAGGACGATCTCGACGACGACCGGAAGCAGGGCAAGAACAAACGCCCCCAGTGCGTTGATAGCGGCGGCGGCGTTCCGCCGTCGAACTGCAACGACGAAGAGAGCGAAGATGGCACTCTGGAGCAAGAAGACAGCAATTGCTGTGCTACTGACCATCGGAGGTTCCTATGTGGGCCTGATCTGGAATCGTCAAGGGTCTTTGGTCGTTGCGGGCCTGATGCGATCGCGTAGCCACACCCGTATTTATAGTTTTCTTGACATACACTCTGCCATGATTCGTTCGAGAGTCGGTCGGCAGGAGTCACCTTCTCCGCCAATAGTCAGGAGTTCGGAACGACAGATTTTGTGCACGAGACGGGTGGCTGACCGGAGTTGGTCACCAGCGTTGAGAGGATGTCACAGAAGACATCCGAGTTCGAGCCGGCCATCAGGCGGCTCGAACGC
>JAHENO010000273.1 GCA_018609945.1 Haloarculaceae archaeon
GACGATCGAACCGCTGTTGCCGTACGCGATGGGGTTTGCCGCAGGCGCGATGCTGTTCGTCATTTCCGACGAAATCATCCCCGAGACGCACAGAAGTGGCTACGAGCGCGTGGCGACGCTCGGCCTCATGGCAGGCGTCATCATCATGCTATACCTGGATATTGCCCTGGCGGGATAGTTCTACACCCCGGCTTCAGCAGTGCAGCGATTCAAATTTTTCGTCGGAGAGTCACCGTCCCTCGTCGCTATCGCTCCTCGGAGGTTCGCACAGAAAACGTGGGCCAACGCGGATTTGAACTCGCCGAGACGGTCCGGGCGTGTGGCTCGCTCCGCTCGCCAGTCCGGGCTGCGACTCGTCTGCTCAAATCCGCTCGGATGTCCTACTTGCTGCTCGCGGAGTGCTCGCAGCAAAATTAGTGGGCCAACGCGGATTTGAACCGCGGACCTCCCGGTTATCAGCCGAGCGCTCAACCTGACTGAGCTATTGGCCCAGGCCGAGCGCATCCGGCCCTACCCGGCTTGCCCTGTTAAGCGTTTCTTTTGCGAGTGCCCGAGGGGAAGGAACTCCGGAATCCTCACTCCCGGTCCTCGTCGAACTCGACGTCGTAGGCGTCCTCGTCGAGGTCCACCGTTTCATCGCCCCGGTTGGGTCCTCCGGGAGGGCTCGACCCACCGCCGGGACCCGAGCCGCTCGCGCCCGGCGTGCCTTCCTCGTCGGGGAAGCCACCGACGTAGACGTTCCCCGTGACGAATCCGCGGGATTTCGCGTCGGCGTAGGGGACCACTACCCACTTCTTGACCGCCAGCCGGATGGGATAGCGCGTCGGCGGGAGCACGAGCAGGAAACCCACGAGGTCAGTAACGAGGCCCGGCGTCACGAGGAACGCGCCCGCGACCAACAGCAGGGCGCCGTCCAGGAGTTCGTCGGCGGGGAGTTCCCCCTGTGCGGTCTTTCGCTGGATCTTTCGCATCGTGTGCCGTCCCTCGGCGCGGACCAGCAACAGCCCGACGAGCGCTGTCAGCACGACAGCGAGCACGACGAGCTGCCACCCGATGACGCCGATCAACACCGCCAGCAACATCACGTCCAGCAGCGGTATCAGCAGGAGGACGGCGATGATGCGGAGCATACTCTTTCTTTTTGCCCCGGGCCCAAACGCCTTTCGAGGCAGTGCGACCGCTTATGACGGGACCGCCCATAGCAACCGCATGGACGACCCGACGAAGGTGGAGTGGCGAGAGTGGGGTCCCGGACCCTTCGAGACTGCGGGGCGCACCGGGAAACCCGTCTTGCTCGCGCTCGTGACGCCCTGGTCGGGCGAGTGTCGGGAGATGGACCGGACCACGTACGCCGACCCCCGCATCGCGGCCAACGTCAACGACGGGTTCGTCCCGGTCCGCGTCGACGCCGACCGCCTCCCGCGGGTCCGCGAGCGGTACAACATGGGTGGCTTTCCCTCGACGGTGTTTCTCACGCCGACCGGTCGCGTGCTGACTGGCGCGACGTTCCTCGGTCCCGACGGCTTTCGGGGCATCCTCGACAGCGTCCGGCGCACCTGGGACGGCAAGGGCGAGGACGCCGGCTCCGTGCCGCGGGCGCTCAGGAACGCCGAGCCACCCGGGGGGCGCCTCGACCCCGAAATCGAGGAACACATGGTCGAGCAACTGCTCTCGGCCTACGACGACGAGTTCGGCGGCTGGGGGACCGACGTGAAATTCCCGCTGCCCCGGACGATCGAATTCGCGCTGGTCCGGAGCCGCGAGCAGGCAGTCCGGACGCTCGAGGCGGTCCAGACGCACCTCCTGGACACTTACGACGGGGGGTTCTACCGCTACGCGCGCAACCGCAATTGGCTGGGAGCGGTTCGCGAGAAATTGACCGACGACAACGCTGCCCTCGTTCGGGCGTTCGCCCACGGCTACCGGTACACCGGCGAGGAGTCCTACCGCGAGGCCGCCGAGTCGGCCATCGAGTATCTCACGACCGACCTCTGGACCGGCGAGACGTTCGCGGCCAGCCAGGGCGGCGACGAGGCGTACTTCCGGCTGGAACCCGCCGCGCGCGAGGACGCCGACCCGCCGCCGGTCGACGACACCGCGTTCGCCGACCGCAACGCGCTCGCCGCCGACGCCCTCCTCACCTACGCCGCATACACCGACGACGAGCGTGCCATCCGCTACGCCGAGCGAGCCCTCGACTACGTCCGCGAACACCTCGTGACCGACGGCCGCGTGACCCGCTACGACGCTCCCGACGCGCCGGCGGGGCTGCTGATCGATCAGGCCCGGGTCCTCGCGGGGCTGACCACGGCCTGGCAGGTCCGCGACGCGGCCGGTCCCGCCCGCGCGGTCGCCGACTGGACCGTCGAACACCTCCGGGCAGAAAGCGGCGCCTTCCGGGACGGACAGGTCGAGGGGCCGGGACTGCTCGACCGCCCGCTCTATCCCCTGGACACGACCGTCGAGGCCGCGGACGCGCTGCTCGATCTGGCGCTGCTGACCGGTGAGGATCGCTACCGCGCGGTCGCACGTGACGCGATTTCCGCCTTCGGGGACGCGACCGACCGCATGGGCGTCGAGGTGGCCCACTTCGGCACGGTCGCCGCGCGGGCCCTCCGGCCGCGTGCAGTCGAGGTCGGCGCGCCAGCAGGCAGCGACCTCCACCGCGCCGCGTTGCGTCTCGCGGACCACGAAACCGTCGTCGTGCCCGGCGCGGATGGCGTGGAGGGAGCACGCCTGCTGTCCGACGGGACAGTGCAGGGCAGGGCCGACACGCCAGCAGCACTCGAAGCGTTGCTGACCGACGGGTAGCGGTTCGGAGCCCGGTCAGCGGAGGTCGTGCTGCCGTCCCGTTCAGTCCTCGAGTTCGAACGCCACCTCGACTTCGGTCTGGTACTCCCGGTCGTCGCCGCCGACGTTGACGCCCTGTTCGACCACTTCGACCCAGTAGAGGTTCTCCAGCGTCTCCTCGGCGCGGTCGATGGCGTCCTCGGTCGCCTCCTCGAATCCTTCCGAACTCGTGCCGATGAGCGTGATCTTCTTGAATACCATGGTGGTTCACCCTGGATGCCCCCGGGTCCGTTCGGTGGGTCTGCCCGGGGACTCCACGGGTCACTTCTCGCGCCGGAGACATAGCTTCCGGGGGCGACGAAGTTAAGACAACCCACTCCAAGTCCCGGGTATGGCACTTGGCGACGCCCGACTGCGATCGGAACGAATACGGACGCCTGGCGACCTTCTGATCGACGACCCCGAGGCGTGTCACGTCTACGCCTGGCTGTTCGAACACGGCCCGGCGCCCATCAAGGAGTACGTCGAGACCGTCGACGTCAACGACCACCAGGCACGTCTGGCCGCGACGCGCCTGCAGGTCCACGACCTCCTCGTCGAGTGCGAGGACGGACTCGCTGCCGAA
>JAHENO010000274.1 GCA_018609945.1 Haloarculaceae archaeon
CTCAGGCAGACGTCGCTGTTGCGGCCCTCGAATCGGTCCTCGGCCGTCGACGGGCTCTACTTCACGGGTGCGTTCACCACGCCCGGCATCGGCGTGCCGATGTGTCTCATCAGCGGCGAACACGCCGCAAACGCACTCATCGAAGAGCAGGGGCGCTGATCTGAGGCTGTCCGACGGAGTGCGGAACCGAGAGTGGAACGCTGACACACCGACCGACCACATGACGAATGCAATCGACCGACTCGCCGCGCTGGCCCCCTCCGAACAGTCACTCGTCGGGTATCTGTTCTGGATGTCACGGCCCCGCTTTTGGCTGTATCTCGCCGGCCCCGTCGTGGTCGGCGTCGTGTACGCGTCCGAGACGCCCGCACAGTTCTTCTCGCTCCCTGCTGTCCTGGCCTTCCTGTACTTCCTGGTGCCCGCGAACATCTTTCTGTACGGTGTCAACGACATCTACGACGCCGACGTGGACGCCCACAATCCCAAGAAGGACGAGGAAGGCCGGGAGGTCCGCTACCAAGGGGACGCCATCGTGGTGATGGTCGTGTTCCTCGCGACGGGGACGGGCGTGTTTCTCGTGCCCTTCCTCCCGCCCGAGGGGATCTACGCGCTGGTGGGCTTCTACGCGCTGGGGACGCAGTACAGCGCGCCGCCGTTGCGGCTGAAGACTACACCGTTTCTCGATTCGCTCTCGAACGGGCTGTACGTCCTGCCCGGCGTCGTGGCCTACACCGCGATTGCCGGGCAGTTCCCGCCCGCACTCGCCATCGCGGGCGGGTGGCTGTGGACGATGGCGATGCACACCTTCTCGGCGATTCCGGACATCGAGCCCGATCGCGCCGCCGGCATCCGGACGACGGCGACGACGCTGGGTCAGCGAGGGGCGCTGCTCTACTGTGCGGGCTGCTGGGCCCTGGCTGCGGTCGTGATGGGGCTGCTCCATCCCTTCCTGGGCGCGGTGTTCGCGGGGTATCCGGCCTTCGTCGGCCTGATTCGCTGGCTGGCCGTCGACATCGACCGCGCCTACTGGTGGTTCCCGCTCGTGAACACGTTCGCCGGGATGGTGCTCACGATGGGCGGAATCTGGGTGATTCTGTATGGATAAGTCGGTTCTGCTCGCCACTCACGGCTCGCTGTGCTCGCCGTTCGTTTTTCGAGGGCTCCGCTTCGCTCCGCCCTCGCTTTCGCTGCGCGGGCTGAGACTCTCGAGCTTTCACTCACTCCGTTCGCGAAGACGACCGGCGCGCGCCACTGCACGCCCGGGAGCGCGTGCCGAAGCGCGGACGTGCGAGGCCAAGCGGCCCGGGGAAGGGCAGGCCTGCCGTTGGGTGGGACTTTCTGGCTGGTCCCGGCAATCAGGACGCTGTCCCGTCCGACGATTCCGAAAGCACAGCAAAGGGGAGTGGAAATGAACCGAAGGGAGTTCGAACGGGAGTTCGACGCGTTCGTCACGCGCAACCGCTTTACCATCGCGGTCGTGTTCCCGCTGGTGGGCGCCATCCTGCTGGTCGCCAGCGCCCAGGGACTCCTCCCCCCCATCCTGGCGTTCAACCCCTACCTCGTGTTGACCGGCGTCCTCGTGATGCGCCTGCCCCTCGTCGCTGGTCTGTTCCCGCTGGTCGACCGCCGCGCGGGTGTCCTCCTGCTCGCTCTGGCGGGCTACGCCTACGGCATCGAGTACCTCGGGGCGACGACCGGCCTCCCCTACGGCGAGTTCGCCTACGAGGTCCCGCTCGGACCGATGGTCTTCGACACCATTCCGCTGGGCCTGCCCGTCTTCTTCATGCCGCTGGTGTTGAACGCGTACCTGCTCTGTCTGCTCTTGCTGGGCGAGCGCGCACGCTCGGCGCTCGTGCGCGTTCCGGTCGTCATCGCCGCAGTCGTCGCCGTCGATCTGGTGCTCGACCCCGCCGCCGTCGCCCTGGGCTTTTGGACCTTCGAGTCCGGGAGTTACTACGGCGTCCCGTGGCTGAACTTCGCCGGGTGGGTACTGAGCGCGACGGTCGCGACCGTGCTCGTCGACGCCGCCTTCCAACGGGACGCCCTGCTCGCACGGGTCCAGCGGTGCCCGTTCGTCCTCGACGACCTGGTGAGTTTCGTGTTGCTCTGGGGGGCCGTCAACGCGTTCTACGGTGCCTGGGTGCCCGTGGCCGTCGCCGTGCTGTTCGCTGCCGGGCTGTTGCGACTAGACCGGTTCGACTTCGCGGTGTTCCGGCGTATTCCGGGACGACAGTCCGGATAACAGAACCGCTCACGGACTGGAAGCCGTCAGTATCACTCGGGTTGCGGCACGGACGCGTGACCGTCGGCGTCGGCGGCGGCGACGTCGGCCTCCGGGACGGGACTCACTCGGCGGAAGACGGTCACGGGGTCCTCGAAGCGCCGCCAGTTCCACCACGTCCTGGCGACGACCCACAGTTTGCGGGACGTCGACAGCGAGGGCGGCGCCGAGAGCACGTCGTAATCGCGGTCACGGATCAGGCGGTGGTGTTCGGCGTAGAGCGTCGACGCGAGCAGAACGGGGAACTGGCAGTCCTGGGGGAGGTGCTCGATGCCGGCCACGCCCGTCCGGTAGCGGTCCTCGGCACGCAGCAGTTCGGTCCGGACCGCGCGCCTGAAGCCCGGCGTGACCTCGGCCTCGCGGAGCTGGTCGACGGTGACGTCGTGGGCGTGAAGGGTTTCGAGCGGCAGATACACCCGGTCGAGGTCGCGGATGTCTTCGCGGACGTCCCGGATGAAGTTCGTCAGCTGGAAGGCCTCGCCCAGCGCCCCGGCGTGTGGCCGCGCCGTGTCGGGATCCTCGGGGGCCATGAGCGTCATCATCATGTGACCGACGGCGGCCGCCGAGCCGCGCATGTAGTCTTCGAGGTCCGCGTAGGTCTCGTAGCGGTTCGCGTCGATGTCGGCGAGCATCGCGTCGACGAAGGCGTGAATCTCCTCGTCGTCGATGCCGTGGCCGCGCCGGATCTCGTCGAAGGCGTCGACGACCGGCTCCTCGGCCTCGGCGTTGCCGAGTGCTGCCTCGCGGATGTGTTCCAGCCGGTTGCGTTGCTGTTCGGGCGAGCGGCCCTGGTCGCTGTCGACGACCTCGTCGGCCACCCGGAAGAACCCGTAGAGGACGTAGGTCGGGGTCCGGATTCGGGCGGGAAGCAGGCGGGTCGCGTAGTAGAACGTCCCGCCAGTCTGCTTGTGAATCGCTTTCCCCCGTTCGAGTTGGGACGGCTTCACGTCACAACATTAGGCTCCGTACTTGTGTAAGTTGGGTGCCCAAAGGTTTGGGCACCAGCCGGGTGGGAATGACCGTAACGGTTAACGCCGGCCTGGGTCAAGTTCCAGCCATGTCACGGGAGGAACTCGCCAGCGCGGGCGACAGACTGGCATCGGCCGCCGAGGAAGCCAGCGGCGACGCACGGGAGACGCTGAGCGACCTCGCCGACCAGCTCGACCGGCTCGCCGAGGCCGACCACGGCCCGGATCACGGTCGCCTCGCACGCATCGAGGCCAAACTCGACGACGTCCAGACCACCGAAAGCGACGACGTCGCCGTCGCCATCGACGCCGCACTCGACGACATTCACGCATACCGGGAAACGATCGAGGGTGTCTAACCAGGGACCGGACGACGGTCCCCGACCGACCGCGTCTCGCCTCCGTTTTCGTTCCCGTGGTGCTGTCCGTCCCGTCGACCAGAGGCCAGTCGCTCATAACGACTGCTGTAGTTCATTACCGGATCGACCGCACGACATCGTGCGATCGACCTGGAAAATAGCTACAGCAGTCATTATCAGCCGTCTATCGGGTCGGCGTGCGTCTCGCGGAGTTCCACTTTCCTGACCTTCCCGGTCGCCGTCTCGGGGAGAGCGTCGACGAACTCGACGCGGGTCGGGGTCTTGAAACTCGCGAGGTGCTCGTCCGCGTACTCGAGGACGTCCGTCTCGGTTATCTCCGGGTCCGCGGGGACGACGATGGCCTTCGGCGTCTCGCCCCACTCCTCGTGGGGGACGCCGATGACTGCCACCTTCTCGATTCCCGGATGCTCGTAGAGCGTGTCCTCGAGTTCGACGCTGGAGATGTTCTCGCCGCCGGAGATGATGATGTCCTTCTTGCGGTCCTTGATGGAGATCATCCCGTTCTCGTCCCAGGTGGCGATGTCGCCGGTGTGGAACCATCCCTCCAGGCGGTCGGAGAACGCCTGCTCGGTCTTGTCGGGCTTGTTCCAGTAGCGGTCCATCACCTGGTTGCCCCGGACGACCACCTCGCCCATCGTTTCGTCGTCGCGGGGGACCGCGGTGCCGTCCTCGTCGACGACGCGCAACCGGGTCCCGAGCATCGCCGACCCCTGGCGGGTCTTGACCGCGAAGCGACCCTCCGACGCGATGCGCCGCGGGGAGTTGCTGGTGGTGATCAGCGGCCCCGTCTCGGTTAGCCCGTAGACGTGGAGGATGCGCCAGCCGAGTTCGTCCTCGACGGTCCGGATAGTCGCCTCTGGCGGCGGGCTGGCAGCTGTGGCGATGCGGACATCCGCGTCGCCGCTTGCTGGGGCGTCGCTTGCCTGTGACTCCTCGACGAGTCTGTTCAGGACCGTCGGCGCGCCACACAGATAGGAGACGTCGTACTCGCGGATGCGCTCCATCGCCCCGGTGGCGTCGAAGGTTCGCTGGCAGACGTGCGTGCCCCCCACACCCGTGATGACGTAGGGGTAGCCCCAGCCGTTGACGTGGAACATCGGCAGCGTCCACAGGTAGGTGTCGTCGTCGCGGATCTCGGTGTGGTGGGCCGTGATCAGCGCGTGCCAGTGCTCCGTGCGGTGGGTGCGGACCACCCCCTTCGGGTCACCCGTCGTCCCCGAGGTGTAGTTGATCGTCGCGGCGTCGTCCTCGGAGATGTCGGGTCTTTCGGGCGGCTCCGGCGACGCGCTCTCGACCAGCGTCTCGTAGTCGTGCCACTCGCCCGCCACGGCGTCGGCGCCGTGGGCGATAAACTCTGTCGTGGGCACCTCGTCGCGGACCGCCTGGACCTTCTCGGCGTATTTCTCGTCGGCGATGACCGCCGCGGCCCCGCAATCCTCGAGGATGTACTCGTAGTCGTCGGCGATGAGCCGATAGTTCGTCGGGACCGACACCATGCCGACCTGGTTGATGGCGAACAGCGCCTCCAGGAACCAGTGGGTGTTCGGCGCCAGGATGGCGACCCGGTCCCCCCGTTCGAGGCCCATCCCCAGGAGTGCGTTCGAGAGCCGGTGGACCCGCTCGCCGAACTCCCCGTAAGTGAACTCGGTGCCGTCGTGTGCGACGACACCGACGACGTCACCGTAGTTGTCCAGCGCCCGGTCCAGGAAATCCGTCGTCAGCATCGGCTGTTTCATGACACGCCGGATTCAGACGAGGACGTATTAATTGTTATCGTTGCGCACGGTCGAGCACGGGATGGTCGTCTCTCCGGACGTCGCGGGAGGACACGCGGAGTCGGCCACAGTGGTGGCTGGACCCAACTATTTACGCGACGGGTGACCAGAGAGTCCGTATGGCCCTCACGCTCGCAGCCATGGGCGCGGTCGCCATCCTCGTGTTGACCGCGATCAGCGGGTTCTTCTCCAGCAGCGAACTCGCGGTCTTCTCGGTGTCGCGCCACCGGATCGACGCGCTGGTCGCCGCGGGAAAGCCGGGATCGGCCGCACTCAAGCGATTGCGCGATGACCCGCACCGCTTTTTGGTGACCGCCTTGGTCAGCAACAACGTCGCGAACATCGCCGCGGCCAGCGTCGCGACGGCCGTTCTCGTCGAATTTCTCCCGGCCGGTCAGGCCGCGACGGGCGCGACGGCGTTCACGAGCTTTTTCGTCATCGTCTTCGGCGAGATTGCCCCCAAGTCCTACGCCGTCGCACACGCCGAGCGCCACGCGCTCCGGGTCGCCCGACCCGTGGCGGTCCTCCAGCGAATCCTCTGGCCAATATTGGTCGTCTTCGAGGTAGTGACGGGGGCGCTCAACCGTGTGACCGGCGGCGAATCGAACTTCGAGAGCTACATCACCCGCGAGGAGATCGAGACTATCGTCCTCAGCGGCGAGACCAGCGGCGTCCTCGACACCGAGGAGAGTGCGATGATCCGGGGCGTCCTCGACCTGGAGAAGACGGCCGTCAGGGGCGTGATGGTCCCGCGGACGGCGATCACGGCGGTGTCGATCGACGCATCCCTCGGGGAACTGATCGAGACCTGCTGGCGCGAGCACGTGATGCGCGTGCCCGTCTACGGCGACACTCGCGACGACGTCCGCGGCGTCGTCGACCTCCGCGACGCGCTCCGGGTCCAGGCGGAGGGTGGCACCCTTGACGAGGTGCTGACCGAGGCCGTCTTCGTGCCCGCGGTCAAGCCGGTCGACGAACTGTTGACCGAGATGCAACTGGAGGGCTTTCGCATGGCCATCGTCGTCGACGAGTTCGGCACGGTCGTCGGCCTGGCAACCCTGGAGGACGTCATCGAGGAGGTCGTCGGCGAGATCTTCGACGGGGACGAGACCGACCCGGTACGGGTCGTCGACGCCGACACGGCGGTCGTCAACGGCTGGGCGACCGTCGATTACGTCAACGACCGCCTCGGGCTCGCCCTCCAGACCGACGGCCCCTTCGAGACGGTGGCCGGCCTCGTCAACCACCACACCGGCCGGCTCGCAGAGGAGGGCGACCGCGTCGAACTCGGCGACGTCGTCGTCACGGTGCTCGACGCCACCGAGCGGCGCGTCCGCCGGGTCCGCATCGACTGGACGGCCGAGGCCGGCGTGGCCGATCAGTTTCCACACGTCGGCGGGTCGTCGACCGAAGGGTGAGTGCGGGAGCCGCGCCGGTACTCGCCTCGCGGGGACCAGTCCGTCCGAGCCGTCGAGCAAAGCCTTTACCGACGCAGGCGCGTACCGGAGAGCATGGTACTCGACGATCTGGGTTCGTCTCTCCGGAGCACGCTGAACGACCTCCGGGGGAAGTCCCGCATCTCCGAGGAAGACGTCGACGAGGTGGTCAGGGAGATCCAGCGCTCGCTGATCCAGGCCGACGTCGACATCGCTCTCGTCCAAGACCTCTCTGACAGCATCAGGAACCGGGCGCTCGACGAGGA
Source organism: Haloarculaceae archaeon (assembly GCA_018609945.1). Classification (GTDB taxonomy): domain Archaea; phylum Halobacteriota; class Halobacteria; order Halobacteriales; family Haloarculaceae; genus SW-9-67-25. The sequence continues at coordinate 7,107 of JAHENO010000274.1, forward strand.
GCCGCCGGCCGGCACCTCCCCCCGGGACTGGGTGTTGCGCATCGTCTACGAGGAACTGGTCGGCCTGCTGGGGGAGTCGACGGAACTGCCCCTGGAGAACCAGACCATCCTGCTCGCGGGCCTGTACGGGTCGGGCAAGACCACCACCGCCGCCAAGATCGCCTGGTGGTTCTCGAAGAAGGGGCTGCGGCCGGCGATCATCCAGACCGACACCGACCGGCCGGGCGCCTACGACCAGGCCAAGCAGATGGCCGAGAACGCCGAGGTGGACTTCTACGGCGACCCCGACGCCGAGGACCCGGTCGAGATCGCCCGCGAGGGACTGGCGGCGACCGAAGACGCCGAGGTCCGTATCGTCGACACCGCGGGCCGTGACGCGCTGAACCGGGAACTGGTCGACCAGATCGAGGACATCGAGGCCGCCGCCGACCCCGACCGGAACCTGCTGGTCCTGGACGCCGCGATGGGCCAGAGCGCCAAGAACCAGGCCCAGGAGTTCGAGGAATCCATCGGCATCGACGGCGTCGTCATCACCAAACTCGACGGGACCGCGAAGGGGGGCGGCGCGCTGGCGGCGGTCGACCAGACCGACTCGACGATTGCCTTCCTCGGGACCGGCGAGACGGTCAAGGACATCGAGCGCTTCGAGCCATCGGGCTTCGTCTCCCGCCTGCTCGGGATGGGCGACCTCGAACAGCTCGCCGAGCGCGTCGAGCGCGCGATGGCCGAAACCCAGGAGGAAGCAGACGACTGGGAACCAGAGGACATCCTGGAGGGGTCGTTCACGCTCCGGGACATGCGCAAGCAGATGAACGCGATGAACCGGATGGGCCCGCTCGACCAGGTGATGGACATGATCCCCGGGATGGGCGGGGGGCTCATGGACCAGTTGCCCGACGACGCGATGGACATCACCGAGGAGCGGATGCGGGATTTCGACGTCATCATGGACTCGATGACCGAGGAGGAACTCGAGAACCCCCGCGTCGTCGGCGCCAGCAGGACCGGGCGGATCGCACGCGGGTCCGGCAAGCCCGAAGAGCGGGTCCGCGAACTCCTCGAACAGCACCGGATGATGGAACGGACCATCAAGCAGTTCCAGGGCATGGGCGACGCCGACATGGAGCGGATGATGCAACAGATGCAACAGGGTGGCGGCCCCGGCATGGGTGGTCCCGGCGGCCCCGGCATGGGCGGGGGCGGTGGCGGTCCGTTCGGCGACTGATCGACAGAGCCAATCGTACGGCCCGCCCAGCGCCGGCATGGGAAAGTTCGACCACGAGACCGAGATTGCCGTCCGGTTCAGGGATATCGACGCGATGGGGCACGTGAACAACGCGGTCTTTTCGACCTACGTCGAACAGGCCCGCGTGGAGTACCTCGCGGACGTCGTCGGCGGCGAGGTCCCCGACGTCGGCGCGGTGCTGGCAGACCTGCACATCGACTTCGAGCGCCCCATCGAGTACGGGGAGTCGGTCGTGGTCCACACCCGCGTCGACGAACTCGGCGCGGCGAGCATCCCGGTGGTCCACGAGGTACGTGCCGACGGCGACCGCGCCGCGACGGCGGAGGCGCTGATGGTCGCCTACGACAGCGACGCTGGCGAATCGCGACCGATTCCCGAGACCTGGCGCGAAAGAATCCGGGCACACGAGGGCTGGTGACGACGTGCCGATACTGATACTGCCGGCTGTAAGCCACTGAAGAATTTCGATCCCTCGGGGGGACGGACATTCTCGCGAATTTACAGGACGAACGAGATGATAGCCAGAACGACGAATATGATGACGAGCCATTTTGCGATCTGCATGCTGAGCCCGGCAATCCCCTTCGCACCGAGAATTCCCGCTACGACCGCGAGTATCAGGAACAGGATCGCGAGTTCGATGAACCCACCTCCGAACTGCAGCGGGGCTAACTGTGCTGGTGCCGATAGATCCATGGCTGCTTGGCCGAGCATCATGTCGGTACATCACATGCTCGGGAGGGTAATTACTGCTGCATGGTGCATCATACTACCTACGTTTGATTGATGCTGTCCAGTATGCAAAGCTGAATTCGCGCAAGTATCGCCGTCAGTATGAACCGAGAGAGAGACCGTTTTCGGACCGGACGTGGGCGACTGTCTCTCGACGAACGAGTGACACCTCGACGCCGGGATGCGTATCTTTTTGAGCGTGACCCGTGTGCCTTCGAGTATGCCGACAAGCGTTCTCGCACCCGAAGACTGGGACGACACCGCAGCACTCGCAGAACAGGCCGAATCGCTGGGGTATCACGGCATCTGGCTGACGGAACTCTGGGGCCGCGACGCGTTCGTCTCGCTGTCGCAGGCCGCGACGGTCACCGACGACCTCGAACTCGGGACGGCCATCGTCAACGTCTACGGCCGCTCGCCGGCGACGCTCGCACAGGCGACCGCCACGCTCGTCAACGTCGCCGGCGACCGCGTCCGCCTCGGACTGGGGACCAGTACCAAGAAAGCCATCGAGGACCTCCACGGGATGGAATTCGAGAATCCTCCGCGTCGCCTCCACGAGTCCGTCGAACTCACCCGGGAGTTCCTCACCGCCGACGGCCGGGTCCACTACGAGGGGGAGATGTTTGACGTCGCGGACTTCCCCGCGCTGGGTGCCGAC